>NZ_DAMBJX010000020.1:0-38824 GCF_032067225.1 Brevundimonas vesicularis
CGAGGACGGACTGGAGGAGCTTCAGGCCGTTCAGGAAAGCCGCTACGACCTAGTCCTGATGGACATCAAGATGCCCCGGATGGACGGCGTTCAGGCCACGCAAGCCATTCGCGCCCTGCCCGGCGCCGTCGGCCGCGTGCCGATCGTGGCCCTGACCGCGAATGCGGACCCCGAAGACGCCAAACACTATCTCTCGATCGGCATGGCCGCAGTGGTTGAAAAGCCGATCAAGCCCGAACGCCTGCGGATGGCGATGAACGCCGCCATCTCCGCCGCTCACGAAGACGCACAAGACCAGGACCTGTCCGGTCGCGCCGTCGCCTGACCCTCAGTCCGGACGAACGTCCAGCGCCTCTTCGTCCTCTTCGTCGTAGCCGACCAAACGCAGGGCCCTCGCCTTTTGCCCGTTGATCTCGGCCCAGCGCAGCAAACCTTCCTCGCGGCCGTGGGTGATCCAGATTTCCTCCGGCCTGATCTCGGTGAAGGTCGCGGTCAGTTCGTTCCAGTCGGCATGATCCGACACGACCAACGGCAGTTCCACGCCGCGCTGGCGCGCCCGCGCCTTCACCCCCATCCACCCTGAAGCGAAGGCCGTGACCGGATCGGCGAACCGACGCGCCCATCGATCTTGGATGGCAGATGGCGGTGCGATGGCGACCTCGCCGCCCAGCGCATTCTTCGGTAGATCACGGGTCGGCGCCAGCGGGCCTAGGTCGACCCCTTCTCTTTCGTACAGGGCGTTCAGCCGCTCCAGCGCCCCATGAACATAGATGGTGCGGTCCCATCCGGCCTCGCGCAGCAGACGGATGATCCGCTGCGCCTTGCCCAGCGCATAGGCGCCGACCAGATGCGCCCGCTCGGGAAACTGTCCCAGCGAACGCACCAGCCGCCCGACCTCCTCCTCCGCCGGCGGATGGCTGAAGACCGGCAGGCCGAACGTCGCCTCCGAGATGAAGACGTGGCAGGGCACAGGCTCGAACGGCGCACAGGTCGGATCGCGGCGGCGCTTATAGTCACCGGACACGACCATGATCAGCCCCTTCCAGCGCACCTCGACCTGGGCCGAGCCCAGCACATGGCCGGCAGGCGCCAATCTGAGATCGACCCCATTGATCGCGGTCGCCTCGCCGTATTCCACCGATTGGGGCTGCAGCGTGAAATCCGCGCCATAACGTTCAGCCATGATCGCCAGGGTCTGGCGCGTCGCGAGCACACTCCCATGACCGGCGCGCGCATGGTCGGCATGGCCGTGCGTGATGACGGCGCGATCCACCGGCCGAACCGGGTCGATGTAGAAATCTCCCGGCGGGCAGTAGAGGCCGGCGGGCGTGGGATGCAGCAGGTCTTCGGGGCGGATCATCTTGCGGTAACGCTCTCGACGCCGTCGGGTCGCCGCCCCATAGAGGATGACCCCGAAAATCGGCGCAACAGGTTCAGTCCGCACGATGCACGAGAGTTTTCTGACCACCATCCTGCCGCAACTGGCCGCCGGCGCCGCCCACACCGGCGCCTTGGGCTTCACCTTCGACGGCCTGCACGATGGCCAGCCCCGTATTCGCGTGCCGTGGCGTGAGGATCTGGTCGGCGATCCCGACAGCGGCGTCTTTGCGGGCGGTCTGGTGACGACCTTGCTTGATCATATTGGCGGCCTGGCTGTGTGGACTGCGATGGACGCCTTCCAGCCCATCGCCACCCTGGATTTGCGCGTCGACTACATGCGCGCGGCAAGGCCGCGTCAGGACCTGCTGGCCCAGGGCCAATGTTTCCGACTGACGCCCAGCATCGCCTTCGTGCGCGCCTGGGCTTTCGAGGACGATCCCGCCGATCCGGTCGCCGCAGCGCAAGCCGCCTATATCCTCAACCAGACCCGCGAGCGGGCGCCCCATGCAAAAGGAGCGGCGGCGTGACCGACATCCTGAACCGCATGCCCTACGCTCGCTTTCTTGGCCTTCAGACCTTGGTCAGCGGCGACGAAGTTACCGTCATCATGCCCTTCGACGACAAGCTGATTGGCAATCCGATGCTGCCCGCCCTGCACGGCGGATCGACGGCCGCCCTTCTGGAAATGACGGCGATGGCTCAGGTTGCGCTCAGCTTTCCTGGTCCGCGACTGCCCCGCCCGATCAATGTCACGGTCGCCTATCTGCGCACCGGCAGACCGATCGACGTCTTCGCGCGTGCTCGCATCAGCCGGGCGGGTCGTCGCGTCGCCCATGTGCATGCGGAGGCCTGGCAAGAAGAACGTCAACAGCCTATTGCGTCCCTTACCGCACACTTCCTACTGGACAACCAGGACTGATCACCGCGCCCTAGCGCGCTGATTCGCGCCGACTTCTTGCTATGATTGGCTTTCAACGCCGTGCTTACGGCGGCGCTTCAACGCGCGATTGTCGATATGGTAAAGATTGCTCTACCAAACAGGGTTAAGACGTGATAACCATACGGTTCTTGTAAACCTGTCTTTGAGGGGCTTTCATGGACCGCACTGAAGTCGTCACCAGCGTTGCTGGCGATCTGCATGCTACCGAACTCGCGATCGACGCCGCGATCACCCAGGCGACCACGCTGGTTCAATCCTTCATCGGCGCTCGCGCCGCTCTGTCGCTCTCGCCGGTCTCCGGCACGATGTCGCAAGCCAAGGCCATGGAAACAATCGCCGCCCTCTCGGCCGCCCGCGAATCCATCGTGGCCTGCCATGCCGAGCTGCAAAAAGATCACCGCCGCCTCGGCTTCGGCACCTACGCCGCCGGCCCGGTCGCCAAGCCCGACGATTGGTGGGAAGACAAGCCCGTCAAAGGCCATCTTCGCGTCGCGTGAATTGTTGGTAAGCTTCACTGAACGAGATTTCAGTCGAAGCTAAATTCGGTCATTATCGCCCTCGCGCATTTTCGCGCGGGGGCGATTTGTCATGTTGAATATCGTCTACGCGATTATTGGTGCCGTCTTCATGGTCGGCATGGCGCTATTCGCCTTTCTCAAAGGCGGCCGTTCCGAGCGGATAGGTGCGGGCGCCTACCTGTTTGCTTGGTTTGCGACCATTGTGATGCAAGAAGGTAGCGGCTTCAGAGGCGTTCCATTGGGACTGTTTCTGATCGACATTTCGCTGCTCTGCATTTTCGCGGCGATCGCCTGGCGGCACCGGCAGTCTTGGCCGGTTTGGGCTAGCGGCCTACAACTCATTGTCGTGATGGCTCATATCATGGCGCTCACTGGCCAAGCAGTGTCTGCATCGTCACTTTATACGATCATGAATCTCACAGGTTACCTGATCATCGCGTGCATCATCATCGGCACATTCTACGCTTGGCAGGAGCGTCGGGCAGCTGAACTGATAGGTAGAAATTCCTAGCATCCGATCGTATGCTGGCGGCGAATCGGTCGCTGGAATCTCATGCCGCTATCCCACGCCAAGCTCTGGAAGGCCGTCGACGCCTTGGCGCGGCGTGAGGGTCTGACACCGTCGGGCTTGGCGCGGCGGGCCGGTCTGGATGCGACGAGTTTCAATCCCTCTAAACGCTTCGGGCCCGGCGATCCCCCGCGTCCACGCTGGCCATCGACCGAGAGCATGACGCTGGTGCTTCAGGCGACGGGCTTGTCGCTATCGGAGTTTGCGGTGTTGGCCGAAGACGCGCCGGAGGCGCCGACCAGCGTGCCCTTGCTGGGTCTCGCCAAGGCGGGTCAGGACGGTTTCTTCGACGACGCCGGCCTGCCGGTGGGCGAAGGTTGGGATCAGACCGATCTGCCGCGCGCCAAGGACACCCTGTTCAGCCTTCAGATCACCGGCGATTCGATGTCTCCCCTCTATCGCGAAGGCGACCGCGTCATCGTGGATCAAGAAGCGACGCAGGTACGGCGGGGCGATCGGGTCGTCGCTCGCCTGACCAGCGGAGAAACCGTGGCCAAGGAGGTGACCAGCCTGACCAGCCGCGCCGTCACCTTGGCCTCGATCAATCCCGACTACCCGCCAAGGATCGTGTCCCGACGCGAGATCGAATGGATGGCCCGCATCCTTTGGGTCAGCCAGTGACGCGCAGTAAAAACCCCGCCCGGCGAACCGGACGGGGCTTTCGATTAGCGGCGAACTGAACTCAGTTGGCCGTGACGTAGTGGGCGTTCACCCAACCGCCGCCTGCAATCTGCACCCACTCGCCTTGCGAACCGATGGCGGTGAAGGGCTGACCGGCCGACAGCGTGCCGGCTTGGCGATAGTTGGTGCCGGGGCCGCTGCGGATGCGCAGGTTCGACGAAGCGCGATATTGAGCGCCGCTGGAGGTCGATGCAGCACGGGCGCGCTGCTGGTTGCAGCCGATATAGGAACCGGCGGCGGCGCCGGCGCCCGCACCGACGATGGTGCCAGCCGTACGCTCATTGCGAGCGAGGTTCGAGCCCACCACACCACCGACCACGGCGCCGATCAGAGCGCCCGCACGTTGGCGACCGCCCGGGGCGTCACAGTTGGTCACGCCGTTGGCTTGAGCTTGGGCGGACATCGGGGCGGCGGTCACCATGGCGGCCAAGGCGGCAGCAGTGGCCAAACCGGTCTTGAAAATCTTGTTCGACATAACTCTTCTCCTGTCAGCGCGTTTGCCGATGAAGGGAGAATGCACGGACGAACCTGAAGGCTCCCGGAGCTTCGCCGTTATTTTCCGTTCATCTTGGCTATGCGCGCAGACTGGCGGCGGGCGACAAATCGTCTGGCGATATCGATGTCGCGTTCGATGAAGTGTTTCCGGCGCACGAACTGGAAGTCCAGCACGCGCGCCCACAGATGGAGCATGCGGTCGTGGGTCACAAAAACCGTCACCGCCTCGACCGGCGGCGGCGGCCCCCAGGCCTCAGCCAGCTTCGCCAGATGCTGGACCGTGGCATCGTCGGTCATGGGTTCGCATTCGACGATCCAGTCCCAGCTGCAGAGCTCAGGCCTTTGCGTGATCAGATCGACCGTCGCTTTCAGCACGCGGTCGGCCGATCCGGCCGAGACCAGGTCGAGCATCAGGACCCTGTTCGCCTCGTCGATCTCGTAACGCAACGTCGCCTCCCCCGGCTACGTCCCCTCAGGCTGGCATCACGCAACAATCCTGACGCAAGGTCAAGGTTGCGCCAGTTCTCCGTTTGCGCCCGCCTCGATCAGGGCGATCGTCTGCGGCAGACCGTAGATGGCGGCGAACGAACCGAAGCGCGGCCCCTGGCTGGCGCCCAGCAGCACCTCGTAGAGCGCGCCGAACCAGGCTCGCAGCGGCTCGAACGCGTGGGCCTTGCCGACCGCATAGACCTCGTTCTGGATCAGCTCGCCGTCGGTGGTGTCGGCCGGCAGCGCCTTCAGCCGTTCGGCCAGGTCCAGCAGCCCCGCCTTCTCCTTGTCGTCCGGCAGGCGGTACGATTTCGAGGGCTTCACGAAGTCCTCGTAGTAGTTCAGCGCGTGGTCCATCAGCCGATCCAGCAGCGGCTCGTTCTGCGGCGTGGCGTCAGGCAGGTATTTGGCGAAATAGGCCCACAGCTGGTCCTTGGTCGAGGCGTTGGCCACGCCGACCAGGTTCAGAAGCAGGGCGAAGGACACCGGGGACGTGTGGGTCGGCGGATCGCCCGCATGGATCGACCAGACGGCGTTGTCGATCCGCTTGGCCGGCTCCTGCGTCTTGTAGCTTTCGATGAAGGCCAGATAGTCGTCGATGGCGCGCGGAATGACGTTGAAGTGCAGGCTTTTGGCCGACTTCGGTGACTGGAACATATACCACGACAGACTCTCGGGCGTGCCGTAGCGCAACCACTCGTCCATCGTCAGGCCGTTACCCTTGGACTTGGAGATCTTCTTGCCCTCGATGTCGAGGAAGAGCTCGTAGTTGAAGCCCTCAGGCGGGGTGCCGCCCAAGGCGCGGCAGACCTTTGAGCTTTCGCGCACGCTCTCGATCAGGTCCTTGCCCGACATCTCATAGTCGATATCCAGCGCGACCCAGCGCATGGCCCAGTCGGGCTTCCATTGCAGCTTCACATGGCCGCCCGTGACCGGCACCTCGGTTCGGTTGCCCGGTTCGCCGGCGGGGTCTTCGAAGGTAATCGTGCCCTTCTCGACGTTGCGCGCCAGGGTCGGGACCTGCAGCACATGGCCGGTGATCGGGCTGACGGGCAGGAAGGGCGAATAGGTGGCGCGGCGCTCCTCGCCCAAGGTCGGCAGCATGATGGCCTGGACCGCGTCGAACCGTTCCAGAAGCGTCAGCAGCGTCGCGTCAAACCGGCCCGACTTGTAGGTCTCGGTCGATGACATGAACTCATAGTCGAAGCCGAAGCTGTCGAGGAAGGCGCGCAGGCGGGCGTTGTTGTGCGCGCCGAAGCTGTCGTGGGTGCCGAAGGGATCGCGCACCCGCGTCAGGGACAGATGCAGGTCCTCGCGCAGCATCTCGGGGTTCGGGACGCCCTCCGGCACCTTGCGCAGGCCATCCATGTCGTCGCTGAAGGCGATCAGGCGCGTGGGCCAGTGATCGCCGGTCAGGGCGCGGAAGGCGTTGCGCACCATGGTGGTGCGGGCGACCTCGCCGAAGGTGCCCATGTGCGGCAGGCCCGACGGGCCATAGCCGGTCTCCAGGATCACCGGGCGCTGCAAGGCAGGAAAGGCCGCCAGGGCTTCATCCGCCTTGCCGGCGTCGATCAGGGCGCGCGCTTCGGCTCGCTCGGTCTCGCCCAGCCGTTTCTTCAGAACATGGGCCAGCAGGTTGCGGGCTTGTTCGAAGGGCCAGGACTTGGCCTCGCGGGCGAGGGTTTCGAGGTTCTGAAGCATGGCGGCGGTTTGCAGTCTGCATCCCGCCCGGTCAACCGCGATCAGGCTTTGGCGGCGATTACGATGATCTCGACCTTGTAGTCGGGCGACGCGAGCCGGCTTTCGCCCGTCGCGCGGGCCGGCGGGTTGGCGGTGTCGACCCAGACGTCCCAGACGCCGTTCATCGCCTCGAAGTCGGCGATATCCGCCAGCCAGATCTGGGCCATCAGGATCTTGGACTTGTCGCTGCCGGCTTCGGCCAGCAGGGCCTCGATCTCCGCCAGCGCCGTTCGGGTCTGCGTCGCCACATCGTCCCCGGCTTCGCCGACCTGGCCGGACAGATAGATGGTGTCGCCGTGGACGACGGCCTCGCTCATGCGGGCGCCGGGCTGGATGCGGGTGATCATGGGCGGAAGTCCTTCGAAAACGTCCCTCACCTATCGCCGCCAGGGCCCGGCTGTCGAGCGGCTAGCGGCGGTTGAACCGAGAGACGGTCAGGCCGACGACCAGGGCGCCGGCGCCGACGATCAGGGCGTCCTCGATCAAGCCGCTCTTGGTCTGGCCAATGCGGGCCATGGCCTTCTTGCGGCCCGAGAGGGTCAGATAGGCCAGCGGCACGGCCGTGCCGACCGCCAGGCCGGCGCCCAACTTCTCCTTGCCGCGAGGGGCCAGGGCTGCGCCGGCGATGCCCGCGCTCATGACCCGCGCCAACAGGCCCAGGAAGACGGTGCGATCGGGCGCGGTCTTCATCTTGTCTCCCAGCAGTTCGCCGACGCCCATGGCCAGGGCGCCGAACTTGAACAGCGGCCGGTTCAGCAGGAAGACGCGGCCGGGCAAGGGCTTGTGCGCCAGTTCGGCGGTGGCGAGGGCCGCCATCGGGGTCATGGAACGGGCGCTGGCGACGGCGCCGATGAGGGCGGACGGGAGGAGGTCGAGGGCTTTCATGCCGCCACAACACTCGACCGGGCCGGAAGGTTCAGCCCGTTTCAGCCGCGCGCCGCCAGGACGTTGCGGATCGCCAGGCTGGAGTGGATGCGCGACACGCCCGGCAGGCGCGACAGGACGTCCTTGTGGATCACCTCATAGGCAGCGATGTCGGGCGCGACGGCGCGGACGATGTAGTCGGCCTCGCCCGCCATCAGATAGCAGTCGCGGATTTCAGGGTGGTTGCGGACGGCCGCCTCGAACCGGCGCATGTGGTCGTCGGTTTGTTTTTCCAGCGTGATCTCGACATAGGCGACGACGCCGTCGTCGCTGTCGTTGGCCAGGACGGCGGCATAGCCCCGGATCACCCCGCGCTCTTCCAGCCGGCGCACGCGCCGCAGGCAGGCGGAAGGCGACAGACCGACGGCGGAGGCCAGGTCCGCATTGCTGATGCGCCCATCGGCGCGGAGCCGTTGAAGGAGGCGTTGGTCGAGGGGATCAAGCAGGGACACAAGTTTCCGCCATTCAGCCGCAGATTATTGCGTCAGATTTCTATCAGCGACCGATCGTTGCGCAAACAGGCAGGATCGTCGATCCATGCGGCGCTAGCTTGCGGCGCATAACAACATTGGGCTTGGGAACGTCACATGCGGGTTCTGGTGCTTGGGTCAGGCGTCATCGGCGTCACCACCGCCTGGTATCTCAGCCAGGCCGGGCATGAGGTCACAGTCGTCGATCGGCAGGCCGGCCCGGCGCTGGAAACCAGCTTCGCCAACGCCGCGCAGATTTCGCCGGGCTATTCCGCGCCCTGGGCTGCGCCGTCGATTCCGGTCAAGGCGATGAAGTGGCTGCTGATGCGCCACGCACCGCTTATCGTGCGGCCGCGGCTGGACATGGCCATGGTGCGCTGGACCGTCGCCATGCTGCGCAACTGCACCCATGATCGCTATGCGCTGAACAAGAGCCGGATGGTGCGTCTGGCCGAATACAGCCGCGACCAGATCGACCTGCTGCGACGCGAGACCGGCATCACCTATGACGGTCGCCAGCAGGGCACGCTGCAGCTGTTCCGCACGGAAAAGCAGCTGGCCGACGTGCACAAGGACGTCGATGTGCTGAAGGCCGCCGGCGTGCCGTGCGAGGTTCTGGACCGCGCGGGCTGTATCGCGGCCGAGCCGGGCCTGGCCGCCTCCGACGTTGATTTCGTCGGGGGTCTTCGTCTGCCGCATGACGAGACCGGCGACTGCTTCCTGTTCACCAACGCCCTGGCGAAGCTGGCGGCGGAGCGCGGCGTGGTCTTCCATACCGGAACCGAGATCCAGTCGATCACGATGACGGACGGTCGTGCGACCGGCGCCCTGACCAGCAAGGGCGCCATGACCGCCGATCTGGTGATCCTGGCGCTCGGCTCCTATTCGCCGATGATGGCCAAGCCGCTGGGGCTGGATCTGCCCGTCTATCCGGTGAAGGGCTATTCGATCACGGCCAAGATCGTGAACGAAGACCGGGCGCCCGTCTCCACCGTCATGGACGAGAGCTACAAGGTGGCGATCACGCGCCTGGGCGACCGCATTCGCGTGGGCGGCATGGCCGAACTGTCGGGATACAACAACACCCTGCCCGCCGTCCGTCGCGAGACCCTGGCCCATTCGGTCGGCAGCCTGTTCCCCGGCGGCGGCGACCTGGCGGGCGCCAGCTATTGGTCGGGCCTGCGTCCGATGACGCCGGACGGCACGCCGGTGATCGGCGCGACCAAGGTTCCAGGGCTTTACCTGAACACCGGCCACGGCACCCTGGGTTGGACCATGGCGTGCGGCTCGGCGCGGGTTCTGGCCGACATGGTCGACGGCAAGGCGCCCGAGATCGAGACCCGCGACCTGTCGCTGAACCGCTATGGCGCCTGGGCCGGGGCGTTCGCGCCGGGCTACAGCTGAGATCAGACGTCGACGGGGAATTTTACCGTCTAAAGAGTCTAATTCGTCTAATCGCGCGGCGGTGAGGCCTTGGGCCGCGGACGGGAATTCACCGTCTAAAGTGTCTAATCCGTCTAATCTGACGCCATCATCCGGGTGAGGCGCGGGCGGGATTTGGTCATCCCTTCCGCCTGAACTTACGCTGTCAAAGATCGCCGGCCAGTCTAACACACGACCGGGGCGCGGTCGGTTAGACGCCGTTCGGGCGCGAAAACCCGTTGTGAATCAGACAGCGGCGCGCCGACGAAGCGCTGGCAGCACGCCGCAGCGTGGCGCGGCGCGTCGGAGCCCCCTATAGAGCGCGCGATGAAGACCGCCGATTTCGATTTCGACCTGCCCGAAGACCGGATTGCGTTGCGCCCGGCCGATCCGCGCGATTCCGCACGGCTGCTGGTGGTGAAAGGCGGTGCGCTGGAAGACCGGGTCATTCGCAATCTGCCGGACTTCCTGCAGCCGGGCGACGCCTTGGTGTTCAACGATACGCGGGTCATTCCCGCCCGTCTGTCGGGCGTGCGTCAGCGGATCGGGGCCGAGGGCGAAACCCTGACGGTCGAGGTGGAGGCGACGCTGCATCACCGCGACGCGCCCGACGTTTGGTCCGCTTTCATGAAGCCCGGCAAGCGCATCAAGCCGGGGGATCGGGTTCGTTTTGGAAACGCGAGCGACGCCGCTTGCGACCTGGGGCGACTGGACGCGACGGTGACGGCCAAGGGGGAAGACGGCCTGATCACCCTGACCTTCGACCTGGCGGGGCCGGCGCTGGACGATGCGATCCGCGATGTCGGGGTCATGCCCCTGCCGCCCTATATCGCCGCGAAACGACCCGAGGACGACCGCGACCGGTCGGACTATCAGACCGTCTTCGCCGAGCATGACGGGTCGGTCGCGGCGCCGACGGCGGGGCTGCATTTCACCCCGGCCCTGCTGGACACCATTCGAGCCAAGGACGTCTCGACCCATGCGGTGACGCTGCATGTCGGGGCCGGCACCTTCCTGCCGGTCAAGGCCGACGACCTGGCCGACCACAAGATGCACAGCGAATGGGGCGAGGTGTCGCCTGAAACCGCCGCCGCCCTGAACGCCGTCCATGCAAAGGGCGGGCGCATCGTCTGCGTCGGCACCACCTCCCTGCGGCTGCTAGAGAGCGCGACGGCCGAGGACGGCGAGATCAAACCCTTCCACGGCGACACGGCCATCTTCATCACGCCCGGCTATCGGTTCCGGGCGGTCGATGTGCTGATGACCAACTTCCACCTGCCGAAGTCGACGCTGTTCATGCTGGTCAGCGCCTTTGCGGGCACGGCGACGATGAAGGCGGCCTATGCCCATGCGGTCGCCGACGGCTATCGCTTCTATTCCTACGGCGACGGATCGCTGCTGTTCGGCGACTGATCGCGGGTCAGGGCCAGAAGCGGCCTGAGCGCCAGGCCTCGCCGTCGTGGTCGAAACGCAGTCGGTCATGCAGACGGAACGGGCGATCGCGCCAGAACTCGACCGAGCGCGGCACGACGCGCCAACCGGTCCAGTGGGACGGGCGCGGCACCTCCTGACCATCGAAACGCGCGGTTTCGCGGCCCACGGCCTCTTCAAGCACGGTGCGATCCGACAGGGGGCGGGATTGGTCCGAGGCCCAGGCGCCGATGCGGCTTTCGCGCGCGCGGCTGGCGAAATAGGCGTCGGCCTCGGCCGCCGTGACCGGCTCGACCGCGCCGCGCACCCGCACCTGGCGACGCAGGGATTTCCAGTGGAAGGTCAGGGCGGCGGCCGCGCAACCGGCCAGTTCGACGCCCTTGGCGCTCTCGCTGTTCGAATAGAAGGTGAAGCCCCGCGCATCCACGTCCTTCAGCAGAACGATCCGCGCATCGGGCAGGCCGTCGGCGTCGACGGTCGACAGGGTCATGGCGTTGGGATCGTTCGGTTCGTGCGCCCTTGCGTCCGCCAGCCATTCGACGAACAGGCCGATCGGTTCGGGGCGATCGAAGATGGTCTCGTCGCCATTGGCGGCCAGGGCGGCGGCATAGTCGCGGGCGTATTCCTCACGCGACGGGCTGGGCGGGATCACGGAAGCGGTCATGCGAGTGATGTAGTCCGTGCGGGTGCGGCTGGGAATGATCGAGGTCAAAAACGGGCATGTCGCCGTCAGGGTTAACCGCCCATTGACCCTGATGGGCGAACGGTGACGGCATGAGCGCGCCTGTTTCGATTTCAGATGTGTCCGGCGTCCGCGAGGCCCTGTCGATCTTGGGCCTGGAAACGGATGTGCGCGGCGATGTCGATGCGTCGACGCTGAAGGCCGCGTTCCGCACGGCGGTGAAGGCGGCGCGGCCGGATCAGGCCGGCGGGGACGCCGAGCGGTTCCGGCGCGTGATCGCAGCCTATCGGCTGATCCAGGCGCACCAGCCCCCCCGCCCCGCCCTGTCCGCGCCCGCCGCGCGACCGGCACCGGCGCCGGTTCTGGTGCTGTCGCCGATGCAGGCCCTGGCCGGGGGTCAGGTCGAGGTCCGGCTGGGCGCGCGTGTGGTGCGGGTCACGGCGCCCAAGGGCCTGCGCAGCGGCGATCATCTGCGGCTCAGGCGCGGAGCGGCGGACGGGAGCGACCTCTATCTGTCGGTGTTGATCCGGTCCGAGGACGGGCTGTCGGTCGTCGGCGACGACCTGTTCATGACCTGGGCCGTCGAGCGTCGCCTGATGGCCGACGGGGGGCGGGTGGAGATCGAAACCCCTGTCGGCACGCGCTCGGCCTGGATTACCGCCGACATGGCTGCGCCGGTGCGGGTGCGGTTGAAGGATCTGGGCCTGCCCGCGCGCGGATCGCGGCCGGCTGGGCATCTGTTCGTGACGCTGGAGCCGTCGTCCGATGCTCCCTCGGCGGCAGAGGACCTACTGGTGCGCTTCACGCGGGTCTGGACGCAGGAGCGTCTGGCGGCCTAAGTCGGGGCCATGTCGCACAACACCTTCGGCCATCTGTTTCGCGTGACCACCTGGGGCGAGAGCCACGGGCCGGCGATCGGCTGCGTCGTTGATGGATGCCCGCCGATGATACCGCTGACCGAGGCGGACCTTCAGCCCTGGCTGGACCAGAGGAAGCCGGGCGGCAGCCGCTTTGTCACCCAGCGCAAGGAAAGCGACACGGCGCGCATCCTGTCGGGCGTGTTCGACGACGGCGACGGGCCGGTTACGACTGGCACGCCGATCTCGATCCTGATCGAGAACGAGGACCAGCGGTCCAAGGACTATGGCGAGATCGCCCGCGCCTATCGGCCGGGGCACGCCGACTATGCCTATCAGGCCAAATACGGGGTGCGCGACCACCGGGGCGGCGGTCGATCCTCGGCGCGCGAGACGGCCAGCCGCGTGGCGGCCGGGGCCGTGGCGCGCAAGGTGCTGGGCGACGGCGTTAAGATCAAGGCCGGCGTGGTGCAGATCGGCCCGCACCGGATCGCACCGGACCAGATCGACTTCGACGCCGTCCACACCAATCCGCTGTTCGCCGCCTCGGCCGAGGTCGTGGGCGACTGGGAGGCCTATCTGGACGGTATCCGCAAGGCGGGATCGTCGGTCGGGGCGGTCGTCGCGCTGGAGGTTACAGGCGTTCCGGCGGGCTGGGGCGCGCCCCTGTATGGCAAGCTGGACGGCGAGTTGGCCGCAGCCCTGATGTCGATCAATGCGGCCAAGGGGGTCGAGATCGGGGCGGGCTTCGAGGCCGCCGAACTTACCGGCGAACAGAACGCCGACGAGATGCGGCTGGACCTGAACAAGCAGCCGGTCTTTCTGTCGAACAAGGCTGGCGGCGTGCTGGGCGGGATTTCGACGGGCCAGCCGGTGACGGCGCGGGTGGCGTTCAAGCCGACCTCGTCCATCCTGACCCTGCGCCAGACGATCACCCGCGACGGCGAAGAGACGGACCTGCGCACCAAGGGTCGTCACGACCCGTGCGTCGCCCTGCGCGCCGTGCCGGTGGTCGAGGCCATGGCCGCCTGCGTGCTGGCCGACGCGCATCTGAGGCACCGCGCCCAGGTCGGCTGATCAGGGCCTGGGTCGGGGCGGACGCGGGTTTGCGCGATCGGTCTCACGCCTCGGCGGCGGCTCGGTCTGACGCGCCTCGCACCGCATCAAGGCCATCAGGGCCGACAGGCCTGTCGTCATCACGATCATCGCTCGATTCCTGCAACTGCGAACCGTTTGCAGGTTTGCGCATGGCGAGGGCGCGTGCAAGACAAGGGACTGGTGGCGCCCAACTCAGGAGATCAACCGTGCGTGAAGACGGAAAGCTGGACTACCTCGAACTGCCCGCCGCCAACCTGCCCGCGACCAAGCAATTCTACAGCCAGGCGTTCGGCTGGAACTTCGTGGATTACGGCCCGACCTATGCCGCCTTCGATCAGGGTCTGGACGGCGGGTTCGACGCCGATCAGACCGATCAGACCAAGGCGCCCCTGCCCATCCTGTACGCACACGACCTCGAGGCCATGCAGGGGAAGGTCGAGGCGGCCGGCGGTCGGATCGTGAAACCGATCTACGGCTTCCCCGGCGGTCGCCGCTTTCACTTCGCCGATCCGGCCGGCACCGAAATGGCCGTCTGGTCCGAGGGCTGAACCCTATTTGACGTCGATGGACTGGCCGATCCGTTCGGCCAGGTCCCGGTCCGCGCCCTCGACGCTGGCGATCCAGACGTGGATCTCCTTGGGGTCCGTGGCGCGCTGGAACAGGTGCTCCATCGCCAGACGGCGGCTGCCTTCGGTGACGACGACCGAGGCGCGGCCGCCGGCGCGGATCGTCTCGCCGTCATAGATCGGAAACTGCGACGACGGACCGGCGTAGATCATCAGCAGGGTCTGGTCGCCGCGCTGGACGCGATAGATGTTGGCGTTCGCGCCGGCACGCGCCGGGGTGATGGTCAGGCCGGTAGGCAGCTGGATGCTGAACGGCAGAGCGGCGATGGCGGCGGCGTTCAAGGCCGCCGGGGCGGGTGCGGCGGCCGGCGGGGTTGCGGCAGGCGCGGTCGTTGTCGGTTGAGGCGCGGTCGCCTGAGGCGCCGTTGTGGTCGGGGCTGGCGTTTGCGGACGTGTCGCGGTCGCCGGGCGCGTCGTGGCCGCCGGGCTTTGGCCGATGGGCGGCTGGGCCTGGGTCGTGCGCGTTGCGGATGACGCGGCGGGCACCGCACGCGGCGATGCCGCGGGGGTCTGGCCGATTGGAGGCAAGGCCTGGCTCGTCGCCCGGGCCGGGGCCTGGGTAGGGGCCTGGGACGGAGCTGCGGTGGAGGCGGCGGGCGGGGTCGCGGAAGGCGGGGCGCTGTTCAAGTCCCGCGTCAGGTTGGAACCGGCGCGCTGCGGCGGAGGCGTCGTCGCCTGTCCGGAAATCACGAGGGCGGCGGCAAGGGCGATCATGGGCATGGCCCGACCATCGCGCGGCCGGGGCGCGACCGCAAGCGCGACCTCACGCCTTGGGCAGCGCGACCCAGAAGGTGGCGCCCTCGCCCGGCGCCGAGATCACGCCGATCAAGCCGCCCTGCAACTCGACCAACCGCTTGGCCAAGGCCAGGCCGACGCCGTGCCCCTCGACCGTCGAACGCTCAAGCCCCAGGCGGTTGAAGGGTTCGAACAACTGCGCCTGCTTCTGTGGCGACAGGCCGGGGCCGAAATCGCTGACCTCGATGCGGACGCATTCATCCTGACGAAACGCACGCAGAACGACACGGCCCCCGGACCCGCCGTATTTCAGCGCATTGCTGGTCAGGTTGGTGATGATCTGGGCCAGACGCTGCGAGTCCGCGACCGCGATCAAACCATCACCCTCGCACACCACCTCTACGGCGACACGGTCGGCGTCGGGCCACAGCAGGCACGTGCGGCGCACGTCTTCCAGCAGACCCGGAATGTCGGTCGGCCGCAGATCGACCCGGACGGCCCCGGATTCGGCGCGTGCCACATCCAGCAGATCGTGGGCCAGGGTTTCTACCTGACGCGCGGTCTTGACCAGCATGTCGGACATTTCGGCCTGCTGAGCCGAGACCGGCCCCAGGTGGCCCTGCCGCCACAGATCGCCGATGCCGATGATGCCGGCGACGGGGCTCTTGATCTCGTGGGCGACGTTGGCGAGCAGGCGGGACTTGGCCTCCGAGGCCTTTTCGGCGCGTTCGCGACCAACGCGCGCGCGCTCCGCCAGAAGATCGCGCTCTTCCAGCAGCGAGGCCACCAGCAGGACGGGCATATAGCCGATCAACACGAGCATCTGGGCCATCAGAACCTGATGGGTCAGGTCGCCCTGAGCATAGGGGCCGTTTCCGATCATGGCGCTGCCGACCAACAGCACGCTCATGACGACGAGGGTGAAGGCGGCGCCTGCGACGCCGAGCCGTACCGCGATGGCCAGCAGAAGCGGCAGCAGGACGAAGCCCATCGGCACGTCACCCGTGAAGGCGACAAAGTAAAAGACGGGAACAAGGCCGATCAGAACGACGGCCTCGATCAGCTTCCTCGGCTTCAGCAGACGCGCGAACATCGCAGGCGTCAGCGACATCCCTAGCGAACCCAGTACAGCGATGCCCAAGGCGTGACCCAGCCACCAGGTCTGGAACCCCTGCCAAACGATGTCGCCCTGGCCCATCAGCGACAGGATGAGGGTGCTGCACAGGGCGGCGGGGATCGGCGCCAGGACAGCCGCGAAGAACAGGAAGCTGACCGCGCCGTTCAGGCTGGAAAGGTTGAGCGTGGGCGAGAACCGGCGGGCCAGCAGGACAGCCCCGATGATCTCGATCATGTTGGCGATCGTGAAGGCCAGCGCCAGCGGCGGCTTGTTGCCGGCTATGATCTCGCCAATCAGGATGCTGACGGTCAGGACGCCGGCGAAGGTGAGGTCGCTGGTGCGGCCACGGCTGGTGCGCAGCCAGACGGCGACGGCGACGCCGCTGGCGCCCCACAGGCCCGCCACCAGTCCGGCCGAACGGGCATAGGCGATGGCCAGAGCGACCAGGATGGCGACGACGACGCCCGTCAACACCGGGATCAGGGGATTGGGGCCATCCGGGCCGTCGGCGCCGACGGGGCCGGGCCGATGGCCAGCCGCCATCACGCCCTTGACGGGGGCGCTGTGGGGGGCGTCGATGTTGAGCGCGCGGCTCAGGATCATGGACAGGTTCCGACCAATCAGAGGTCGGAATAGGACGACACGGTTCCTAATATCCCCTGAAGTCAGGCCCGCAATTTTTCATTGAAACGCCTGACGGCCTCGGCTGCGCCGTCGGGATGGTTCCAGACCCCGCCGCTGACCGCCACGAAGTCAGCGCCAGCTTGGGCAAGCTCTGCAGCGTTGTCGACCGTGATCCCGCCAATGGCGACGCAGGGTGTCTCGACCGTCTCTTGCCACACCGTCAGGATGTCCAGCGGCGGGCGATGCACCGTTTCCTTTGTTTCGGTGGGATAGAAGGCGCCGAAGGCGACGTAGTCGGCGCCGCCCTCTGCGGCGTCCCAGGCCAGATCGCGGTCGTCGTGGCAGGTGACGCCGATCATGGCGTCTGGCCCCATGATACGCCGCGCCTCGGCCAGAGAGCCGTCTTCCTGACCGATGTGAACGCCGTCGCAGCCGGTGGTCCGCGCCAGATCGGGCCTGTCGTTCAGCAGGACCGCGACATCATGACGCCGCGCAATGGGAGCCAACACCTCGACCGCCGTGCGGATAGCGGCGTCGTCGGCGGGCTTCAGCCGGATCTGCAAGGCCGCGACGTCGCCGGCGGCCAAGGCCTGATCGAGGGTTTGCGCAAAGGCGTTCAGGTCGGCGATCGCGGGCGGCGTGATCAGATACAGCCGGCAGGGCGGACGCTCGGGGACGGTGGGTGTTCGGGCCATGTCCGTCATTGCCTGCCCCTGCGACGATCCGTCAACGGCCCAAGGCCGGGCGAAGCCGTGCGAACGACTTGCAATCGCCTTAAGGACTGCTATAGCGAACCATTCTCAGTCAGTGAAACGTGTAGCGCCTCGTGTACGTCTGCAACTGTAACGGTCTTCGCCAGCGTGATGTCGCCCAGGCCATCGAGGCCGGCGCCTGCCGTCCGCGTGACATCTTCGCGCGCAACCAATGCCAGGCCCAGTGCGCCAAATGTGTCTGCGAGATGCGTCAGATGATTCAGGAAAGCCGCGAAGCGTTCGCACTCGCAGCCGAATAGTTTGCTTCGCCTGCGGCCGACAGTCACTCGCACTCTCAATGCAGTGATAAAAACTCGCAAATAAACAAAGCCCGTTTTACTGTGTTATGGCTGCGCTCGACAGACGGCGATAGCGCCGTGGCGAGACCAAGGACCATGGCCATGAAGGGCGACCCCGCAATCCTGCGCACGCTGAACGCAGTGCTGACCAACGAGCTGACGGCCGTGAATCAGTATTTTCTGCATGCCCGCATGTTCGAAAGCTGGGGCCTCGCACACCTGGGCAACGTCATCTACGAAGAGTCGATCGGCGAGATGAAGCACGCCGACATGCTGATCAAACGCATCCTCTTCCTGGACGGGCTGCCCAATCTGCAAGACCTGCACAAGCTGAAGGTCGGCGAGGATCCGATCGAATGCCTGGGCGCCGACCTGCAACTGGAACTGGACAGCCGCGCGACGACCGCCGCCGCCGTGACCCAGTGCGAGGAAACTCGTGATTACGTCAGCCGTGACCTGCTGATGAAAATCCTGGCCGACACCGAAGAGCACATCGACTTCCTGGAAAACCAGCACAAGCTGATCGAGCTGATGGGCGCGCAGAACTATCTGCAATCGGCGATGAAAGAGATCGTCACCGACGGCGCGGCGACCGGCAACTAAGCTCTGCCTTCTGACGGAACTCCAATCCGCTCCGGCCATTAGCCTGTCAGGGCCAAGCTGGAGCGGACCATGACCGATATCGACGACGCCATCGACGACGTGCGCGACGCCGCCATGGACTTGCTGAACAGCGAGGGCCGCAGCGCCGGCCATGTGGTCGCCGGGATCGCCCTGACCGTCGGCTTCGCCCTGTTGGCCCACACCATCGCCTCGGGCGCGTTGAAGCCCCGTCGCAACCTGAAACAGGTGCGCGACAAGGACTTGCCGATCACCGAAAAGCCCAAGGGGGCCTTCAGCCTGATCCTGCCGGCCGTGTTTTCGGCGACGACCCTGTCGGCCGTTCGCGTCTGGAACGCGCCTCCGCAAAAGGAACGGACCCGCGCCATGGGCCTTTGGGTCGCAGCCCAGACGGTGAACGCCGTCTGGCTGGGCCTGCGTCCGTCGTCGATGGCGCGTCAGGTGGTCGCCGCCATGTCGTCGGCCGGTCTGGCCGCCGCCTTCGCCCACGAAGCGCGCAAGCTGGACGAAGGGGCCGGCAAGATGGCCGCGCCGCTAGGATCAGGCGTGCGGTTCGGAAACTTCCTGCACCGCAAAGCCGACGACGCCTCGGGCGGACGCACCCTGCATTAGGTTGCGTCGCCTTGCCCTTTATCGGGGCTTCCTCTAGGGATCGCGCCCTATTCGCCTCGCCCCGAACGGTGCGAGGGCGCAACTCCATTTCCGATGTGACCCCATGAAGATCAACGGCAACACCATCAAGCCCGGCATGGTCCTGCAGCACAATGGCGGCCTGTGGGTCGTCACCAAGGCCAGCCACGTCAAGCCCGGCAAGGGCGGCGCCTTCGCCAACGTCGAGGCCAAGAACCTGGAGACCGGCAACAAGCTGAACGAACGCTTCCGGTCGGAAGACAAGGTCGAGCGCGTGACGCTGGAACAGAAGGACTTCTCCTATCTGTTCGACAACGGCGACAGCCTGGTCTTCATGGACGACGCCACCTATGAGCAGATCGAACTGCAAAAGGACTGGGTCGGCGAAGAGCGCATCCCCTATCTGCAAGAAGGCATGAAGGTCGTCATCGAGATGCACGAAGAGCGTCCGATCGGCCTGGAACTGCCCGATCAGGTCGTGCTGGAAGTCGCCGAGACCGAGCCGACCGTGAAGGGCCAGACCGCTTCGTCGTCCTACAAGCCCGCGCTGGCGTCGAACGGCGTGCGCATCATGATCCCGCCCTATATGTCGGCCGGCGAGCGTATCGTCGTCGACACGACCAGCGGCGAATACGTCCGCCGCGCGGACTAACAGACCACCATGCCAAAGCGGCCCCTCGCGGGGCCGTTCCTTTCTGAACTTCTCCGACTGTCCGGCTGCGGCTTTGAAGGACTTTCGGACCAGGAGATTCCCCGATGGCCCTCGCCTCCGCCCTGCTCCAAGTCATGACCGATGCGGTGCGCAAGACCGCCCGCCCGATGCTGCGCGACTTCGGCGAAGTCTCCCAGCTTCAGGTGTCGAGGAAGGGCCCCGGCGATTTCGTCACGGCCGCCGACCTGAAGGCCGAAGACACGCTGTACGAACTGCTGATGAAGGCCCGCCCCGGCTATGGCTTCCTGGGCGAGGAACGCGGCATGATCGAGGGGACGGACAAGTCCCACACCTGGATCGTCGATCCGATCGACGGCACCACCAACTTCATGCACGCCATGCCCCACTTCGCCATCACGGTGGGGCTGGAGCGCCGCGCGCCCGACGGGTCCAGCGAGATCGTCGCCGGCGTGACCTACAACCCCGTCATGAACGAGCTGTTCTGGGCCGAGAAGGGCAAGGGCTGCTATCTGAACGACCAGCGCATCCGCGTCGCCGGCCGTCGCGATCTGTCCGAAAGCCTGATCGCCACCGGACTGCCCTTCATCGGCAAGTCGGGCCATGCCCAGTCGATCAAGGATCTGCACGCCGTGGGCCAGCGCGTCGCCGGCATCCGCCGCCTGGGCTCGGCGGCGCTGGACTTCGCCTGGGTCGCGGCCGGTCGCTACGACGCCTATTATGAGCGCAATCTGAAGCCCTGGGACGTGGCGGCGGGCATCCTGTTCGTCACCGAGGCCGGCGGCCGCGTCACGACCATCGAGAACGACGGCGATCCCAAGACGGGCAAGTCGATCCTGGCGTCGAACACCGAACTGCATCCGCACCTGCGCAAGGTTCTGCAGGGCTCCTGAGGCTCGCTTCTGTCTCTTCCCCGCTTGCGGGGAAGTGGCGCGGCGCTTCTTCAGCGCCGTGACGAAGGGGCTCTTGCCTGATCGCCAGCGGCCGGTGGGGCGTCAAGACCCCCTCCACCGCTTCGCGGTCCGCCTCCTCACATGTGGGGAGGAGACGGTCATCGGCCTGTCGCGCCCCCGCCCTATCCAAGGCGGATGATCCGTTTCATCCTGTGCGGCCTCGTCCTTCTGACCGGAGCGCCCGCCCTGGCCCATCCCCTGATCATCGCCCACCGCGGCGCGTCCGGCGAACGGCCCGAGCACACGCGTGCGGCCTATGAGCTGGCGATCGAACAGGGCGCGGACGTGATCGAGCCGGATCTGGTGCTGACCAAGGACGGCGTCTTTGTCGATCGGCATGAGAACGAGATCGGCGGCACGACCGACGTGGGCGACCGGCCCGAGTTCGCAGGCCGTCGGACGACCAAGACCATCGACGGGGTCGAGACCACCGGCTGGTTCACCGAAGACTTCACCCTGGCCGAGTTGAAGACCCTGAGGGCCAGGGAGCGGTTGCCCGCGTTTCGACCAGGCAGCGCCGCCTATGACGGTCAAGAGCCGATCCTGACCTTCGACGAGGTCGTCGCCATCGCGCGCGAGGCCTCGGCGCGGACCGGGCGGACAATCGCCGTGGCGCCGGAGCTGAAACATCCGACCTATTTCGCCGAAATCAGCCTGCCGATGGAGGACGGCTTCGTCGCTGAACTGGAGCGGCTGGGTCTGACGGGCGCCGACGCCCCGATCATCATCCAGTGTTTCGAGGTCAGGCCGCTGGAGCGGTTGGCGACGCGGATCGATGCGCCGCTGGCGCAACTCGTGGCCGCCAAGGGCGGACCGGCGGACCGGGCGGACGTAACCTATGCCCAGATGATCACGCCCGAGGGGCTAAAGGCCATCGCCGCCTACGCCGACTGGGTCGCGCCGGAGATGACCCTGGTCCTGCCGCGCGACGCCGAAGGCCGCACGACCGCGCCGAGCACCCTAGTCACCGACGCCAACGCGGCGGGCCTCAAAGTTGTGGTCTGGACCCTGCGGGCCGAGAACGCCTTCCTGCCGGTCGAGCAACGCAGAGGCGACGATCCGGCCGGGCACGGCGACATGACCGGCTATGCCTCAGCGTTCGCCGAGGCCGGAGTCGATGCGCTGTTCAGCGACTTCCCGGCCCTGGTGCGGACCACGGCGCCCTAGTTGCGGAACTGAAGCTCGGCGAGGCGGGCGTAGAGGCCGCCCTGGGCGACGAGTTGCTCGTGGGTGCCCTCTTCGACCACGCGGCCGTCGTCCATGACGACGATGCGGTCGGCGCGCAGGACGGTGGCGAGGCGGTGGGCGATGACCAGTGTGGTGCGCTCCTCCATCGCCTGATCGAGGGCGACCTGGACCAGGCGTTCGCTTTCGGCGTCGAGGGCGCTGGTGGCCTCGTCCAGCAACAGGATGGGGGCGTCTCGGACCAAGGCGCGGGCGATGGCCAGACGTTGGCGCTGGCCGCCCGACAGGCTCTTGCCGCGCTCGCCGAGCGGGGTGTCGAACCCTTCCGGCAGGGCGTCGATGAAGCCGAGCGCTTGGGCCTTTTCAGCAACGGCGCGGGCCTCCTCCAGGGTGGTGTTCTCGCGGCCGAAGCGAATGTTTTCCAAGGCCGAGCCCGAGAACAGCGGCGTTTCCTGCGACACCCAGGCGAAGCGGTCGCGCACGGCGACGGGATCGGCCTGGCGCACATCGACGCCGTCGACCGAGACCATGCCGGTCTGCGGATCATAGAAGCGCAGCAGCAGGCGGAAGACCGTGGACTTGCCGGCGCCGGACGGGCCGACCAGGGCGACCGTCTCGCCGGGGCGTACGGTCAGGCTGAAGCCCTTCAAGGCCGGAAGGTCGGGGCGGCCCGGATAGGCGAAACCGACGGCCGACATCGACACCTCACCGCGCGGGGGCGTCGGCAGGGCGGTGGCCTGGGGCGGCGGGGCGATGCCGGCGACGGCGCGCATCAGCTCCTCGATCCGCTCCATGGCGCCGGCGGCCTTTTGCACGTCACCCCAGCTTTCGCCGAGCGCGCCCACGGCGCCCGCCGCGAAGACGGACAGCAGAACGAACTGAAGCAGGGCGCCGGGCGTCATGGCGCCCCTCACCACGTCCTGAGCGCCCAGCCACAGCACCAGGGTCACGCCGCCGAACATGACGACGATGATCAGGGCGGTCATCCAGGCGCGGGCCTGCATCCGGGTCAGGGAGGCGTTGAAGGCGTCCTCGACCGCCGCGCCGAAGCGGGTGATGGCGCTCTGTTCGCGGCCAAAGGCCTGGACCGTCTCGATGGCGTCCACGCTTTCGCCGGCGAAGCCGACGGCGTTGGCGAAGCGGTCCTGGGACGCGACGGTCAGTTTGCGCACCTTGCGGCCGAAGATGAAGATCGGCCCCAGCAGGAAGGGCACGATCAGCAGGACGAAGCCAGTCAGTTTGGGGCTGACGAAGAACAACAGGGCGACGCCGCCGATCAGGGTCAGGAAGTTACGTAGCGCGTAAGAGATCGACGTCGTCATCAACGTCTCGACCAGGGCGATGTCCGTGGTCAGGCGCGACAGCACCTCGCCGGTGCGCATATGGGCGTAGAAGGACGGGTCCAGCGTCAGGATGCGGCCGAACAGGCCCTTTCGCACATCGGCGATGACGCGCTCGCCCGTGCGGGTGACGAAATAGTAGCGGGCGGCGGTCGCCAGCCCCAGGAACAGGGCGTTGGCGCCCAGCAGCAGGAACCAGATGTTCAGATTGGCGCCGCCGGCCTCGAACCCATGATCGATGGCTCCGCGCGCCAGGGCGGTCAGGCCCAGCGAGGCGGCGGTGGACAGCAGCAGCCAGAAGACCGCCATCAGGGCATGACCCTTGTGGCGCATGGCGAAGGGAATCAGTCGCGCCAGCGGGCGGATGTCGCGGCGTTTGGCGCGCTTGGCGCCCGCTTCGGACATCTGGTCGGCCAGAAGGGCGCCGGCGCTGGGCCTCCCCTCCAGCGACGCCATGCCCGAGGCGCGGTTGGCGGAAGAGGCGGAGGCGGCGGCTTGATCGGTCATTTCGCCCGCCTCTTGCCCCGGAACGCCCCCCGGTGTAAACGCCGCCCCTCATTCCCGCCGGCTTTCTGGCGGGTTTCTCATTTCACGCGCACGGACGGTCGGCATCGTCACCGCGCAGAGACCGGACGACGACCATGAAGGCGGATACCCATCCCGACTACCACTTCATCACCGTGGTGATGACCGACGGCAGCACCTACCAGACCCGTTCGACCTACGGGAAGGAAGGCGACAAGCTAGCCCTCGACATCGATCCGTCGACGCACCCGGCCTGGACGGGCGGCAACGCCCAGCTGATGGACCGCGGCGGCCGCGTCTCGCGCTTCAACAACAAGTTCGCCGGCTTCATCAAGAAGTAAGCGCGTCCTGGCTGCGACATCTCGCAGCAATCGGAACACCAAGAGCGTCGGTCGAAAGGCCGGCGCTTTTTGTTTGGTCGGAACACCGATAATGTGGGGGCGTTCGGGTACCAGGGGCGTCGGCCACGCTGGCCGAAGCGATCGAAGAAGCGGAAGACTATGAATAGACGGCAACTGGGTCTGGGCGTCGCGACGGCGGCCATGACCCTTGGCTCGGCGGCGCGCGCGCAGCAGGTCTTCGTGCAGCGCGGACCGGAGGCGACCGCCTTCTACAACAGCTTCAACGACCAGATTTCGCGTCTGCCCGAGACGCAGCAGGCGGATGTGCGCGCCTTCTATGAAATGAACGGCTGGCGGCCGGTGTGGAACGCCGACCGGGTGCGGGCGCTGAATACGGTCGCGGCCGGCGCCAATCGCCATGGCCTGGCGGGCTCTGACTATTTCGACTTTGTGGGACTGGCGGCCGATCCCGCGAGCGCGGATCTGCGGACCACGGCGGCGGCGCTGGCCTATGCCCGCGTCCTGGCCGAGGGCAAGGTGCGGCCCGAGACCGTCGAAGACCTGTGGGAAATGCAGAAGAACCGCGTGGACCTGCCGCGCGGTCTCAGCGACGCCCTGACGCGCAATGTGCTGGGCCAGTGGTATGACGGCCTGGCGCCCACCGACATCGGCTATCAGAATCTGTCGGCCGGCTATGTCCGCTATCGCCGTCTGGCGGCGCAGGACGGCTGGCCTCGTTTCACCCAGGGCGCGACCATCGAGCCGGGCAACAGCGACCGCCGAATCCCCGCCCTGATCGACCGCCTGACGGCCGAGGGCGACCTGTCGGCCGCCGACGGGGCGCGACTGAAGTCGCAGGGCTTGGTTTACAACGCCGAACTGCAGCGCGCGGTGCAGAGCTTCCAGAACCGACATGGCCTGGGCGCCGACGGCCGGATCGGCGCGGGCACCCAGCGCTCGCTGGGCGCCTCGGCCGAAGATCGCGCGCGTCAGATCGCGCTGAACCTGGAGCGCCGTCGCTGGCTGAAGCGCGAGGTCGCGCCCGAGCGGATCGAGGTCAACACCGCCGCCGCCATCATGGTCTATTGGAAGGACGGCAAGCCGGTCCACTCCAACCGCGTCGTGGTCGGCTCAGCCGAGAACCAGACGCCAAGCCTGGAGAAGCCGTTCGCCTCGGTCGTGGCCAATCCGCCCTGGTATGTGCCGGCCGGCATCGCGCGCCGCGAAATCCTGCCCAAGGGGCCGGGGTATCTGGCCGCCAACGATATGTATGTGAAGGACGGCACGGTCATCCAGCGCGCCGGTCCACGCTCGGCCCTGGGCTATGTCAAGTTCGAGCTGCGCGACAGCTACGCCATCTTCCTGCACGACACGCCGTCGAAGGCCGCCTTCAACCTGTCCACGCGTCAGCGCAGCCACGGCTGCGTGCGGGTGCAGAATGCGGTGGAGTTCGCGCGCCTGCTGCTGTCGCCCGATCCGACCAAGCTGGCCCAGTTCGACACGGCCCAGGACACGCGCGAGACGACGCGCGTAACGACCGGCCGGGAAATCTCGGTGCGTCTGCTGTATTGGACCGCCTTCGTGGATGGTCAGGGGCGCGTGGCGTTCCGCGAGGACGTCTATGGCCGCGACGACAAGCTGGCGCAGGCGCTGGGCATCGGCGTCAATCTGCCCAAGCCCATCGACGACGGCCGGGCGGACGCCAACGACGTCGGGCCGTAAAGGGGCGATCAGCCCCTGAAGGCCGCCTCGAGCATGCCCATCTGGCTGAGCACCGGGTTCTCCGGGACCTGATCCTGATCGTCGGCGTACATGCGGCGATCCAGATACAGGGTGCGGTCGAACAGCTTTTCCGACCGCACGAGGTATTCAATCAGGGCGATCGGAAGTTCGGCGTGGCTGGGCTCGGCGTCGATGCGGCGCTCGTTCAGGCGATAGCGCGGCTCGCAGGCGGTTTCCGGCGACATGTCGTCTTCGCGCACGGCGCGCTGGACCAGGAGCCAGGAGGCGATCTGCATCAGGCGGGTGGTCAGCTTCATGCTCTCAGCCGCATAGGCCAGGGCGGCGGCGCGCGACAGCATCTTGGAATCGCGACGGCCCTCGCCATCCAGATAGGCGGCGGTCTCCTCGACCAGCTCCATGCCTTCGCGGAAAGTGCGATCGAACAGCTCGGACCGGGCGAAATCGCGAACGGTGCGGCTGCGGTCAGCGGGGGACGGAGCGGAGGTCATTTGAGCATTGATCATCAGAGAAGGTCGGGTCCGTCCTGCAATCGGCCCCTGTCGGCGCCGTTCGCACGAAAGATGCAACGCTCATGCCATGCCAGCGGATCATTCGCGATCACGAACCGAAGTTGAACAGGGCGTCAGCGGCGTTTTTCTTGGAGCGTTTCGTCTCGATCGCGGCGCGCGAGCGCGTGATCTCGGCCTCAAGCGCGGCGATCCGCTCCTGCAAATCCTCGACGGCGTAAACATCCAGGTCTTCGCGTGACAGGGCCCGCAGCGGTTCGCCGCGTTGCGGGCGGGGTTCAAGATCTTCGAACATCGTCGCCTTCCTTTCGCGCTGTCATGGCCAAGGCGGTCCACGGTCCCTATCTGAACGCCCGGATACGGACGAATGCAAGGCGAGTGCGATGCGCGTGATCGAAATCGAAGGCGGTTCTGGACCGGCCGAGGCCCTGAAGATCGCCGAACGGCCCGATCCCGTCGCGGGGCCGGGTCAGGTGCTGATCCGGGTGCGGGCGGCGGGCGTGAATCGGCCGGACCTGCTGCAACGCACCGGCGCCTACCCCCCTCCCCCCGGCGCATCGGACGTTCTGGGGCTTGAGATCGCCGGCGAGATCGAGGTTGTTGGAGAGGGCGTCACGCGGTGGATGGTCGGCGACCGGGTCTGCGCCCTGCTGGGCGGCGGCGGCTATGCGGAGTTGGCTGTGGTCGACGCGCGTCATGTCCTGCCGACCCCCCAGGGTCTGGATTACGTGCAGGCGGCCGTGCTGCCGGAAACCGTCTTTACCGTCTTCGCCAATGTGTTCGAGGGCGGCGCGTTGAAGGCCGGCGAGACGTTGCTGATCCACGGGGCGACCAGCGGCATCGGCGTCACGGCCATCCAGATGGCCAAGGCCGCCGGCGCCCGAGTGATCGCCACCTCACGCGGGGCGGACAAAGCCGCAGCCGCCAAGGCGCTGGGCGCGGACATCAGCCTGGACGCCAAGAGCAATGATCTGGAGGCGCAGATCCGCGAGGCGGGCGGCGCGGATGTGGTTTTGGACATGGTGGGGCGCGATTACGCCGCCCTGAACCTGAACAGTCTGAATGCGGGCGGGCGCTGGGTGGTCATCGCCTCCCTGACCGGCCCCAAGGTCGAGATGGATCTGCAGCGGATCATGCTGAAGCGATTGACCCTGACCGGATCGACCTTACGCAGCCGCCCGGCAGACGAAAAGGCGCGTCTGACCGCGGCTGTCGAGGCGACCGCCTGGCCGTGGATCGCCTCCGGCAAGGTGAAGCCGCCGGTTCAGGCGGTGTTCGCGTTGGAGCAGGCGGCCGATGCGCACGCCGAGCTGGAAGCCGGCGGGCACATCGGCAAGATCGTGCTGAGCGTCTAGTAGCGCCCGCCGCGCACCGGGCGCAGCGACGAGATGTTGTCGTTGAAGCCGCCGTTCAGGAAGCGGACATCGCCTTCGACGATGCGGCAGCGTCCCCGGAACTCGGCGTCGGTGCAGACTTCCCAGCGGCCTTCGACGCGCATCGAACTGATGCGGTCGTTGAATGGGGTGCGGCCCAGGTTGCGGTCTTCGCTGGTGAACTCACGCGAAGCGCCGCGGAAGTTGGCGTTCTCATAGACGGTGATCGAGGACCGACCCCAGCCACCGCCATTGCCGCCGCCCCAGCCGGGGCCGTCGTTGCCCGGACCGCCATTGCCGGGTCCCCAGCCGCCGCCGGGGCGACCGGGCTGGCTGTCTTCATAGTCGCCACGGAACCGCCCGCAGACCAGCAGGCCGTTATCGTTGTTGATCTCCTCTCCGCCGCAGCGGTTCAGCTCGATCGACGTGCCGCGCATCCGTCCGCGCGTATCGCGGCAATCGGCATAGAGACGACCGCGGTTCACATAGGCTTCAGAACACGACTGGGTATAGCCGCCGCGCGGGGCGACGCGTTGCTGCGCATAGTCCTGGCCCGAGGCCATCGCTGCGGCCAGAGCCGCGCCAAGCAGAATGGACATGGTGGTTCTCCTCTCCCGAAGCTGAATAGCTTCATTACCGCGAAGGTTGCGTCAGGGCGGATGAACCGTTGCTGTATGGGATTGTCGCTCAGCGTTTTCTTTTGTGTCGAATAGGCCTATATCGGCATCATACGCGCCCGGTCGAAAGGCCGGGCGCCGTCGTATCCAACGCCAGCCGAAGCCTCATTCGGCGGCTCAACAACACCGGGACGAACGCCCCATGAGCGACATTCTGATGCCCAAGGCCACTGCGGTCTGGCTGGTCGACAACACCTCTCTCAGCTTCGAGCAGATCGCCGACTTCTGCGGCCTGCACCCGCTAGAAGTTCGCGGCATCGCCGACGGCGACGTGGCGCGCGACATCCGTGGCGTCGATCCCGTGACCGGCGGCCAGCTGACGCGCGAAGAACTGGACAAGGCCCAGGGCGACGAAAACTATCGCATGAAGGCGATCGTCAGCCGCCACGCCGAACTGCTGAAGTCGGCTAAGCCGGCGCCGAAATACACGCCCGTGTCGCGTCGCCAGGACCGCCCCGACGCCATCGCCTGGTTCGTGCGCAACCACCCCGAGGTGACCGACGCTCAGATCGCCAAGATGCTGGGCACGACCAAGTCCACCATCGAGAGCGTGCGCAACCGCACCCACTGGAACAGCGCCAACATCAAGCCGGTCGATCCGGTGACTCTCGGCCTGGTCGGCCAGCTGGCGCTGGACGAGATCGTCAAGAAGGCCGCAGACAAGAAGGCCAAGGACGATCTGAAGAACGGTGGCGGCACGATCCAGCCTGTCGAACAGGTCGAGGCCGAGCCCGAGTTCGTGCCGGAAGCCCGCCAACGTCCCGGCGCCGAGCCGACGGCGGAATCGGTGTTCGGCACCAAGGACTGATCCGCCTTCGCGCAATGAAAACGGCCCCGGAGAGCGATCTCCGGGGCCGTCGTCGTTTCAGGAGGTCGGCGCTAGGTCGCGCGCGCCTCCAGACTGGTGATTTCTTCCTTCAGCCGAAGCTTCTTCTGCTTCAGCGCCCTGACCTGCAACGGATCCGTGGACGGGCGGGTAAGCTCCTTCTGGATGGTCTCATCCAGGGTGCGATGACGATTACCCAGTTCGCGAATACGAGCCTCGATGGTCATGGCTTGCGCCTCCTTTGGTTAGGGACCAGTAGAGTGAGCGCCCGGTTTGGCGCGCTGTGTAATCACTTTCCAGTGACAGCCCGTCGCCCCGGACCCGAAGGAGGCTGACCCCCAAAATGGACGATGATGTGAACGGAGCCATACGGAACCCGCCCGCCAGACTGGTGGTCGGAATTTCAGGGGCTTCCGGCGCCGTCTATGGCGCCCGGGTGCTGGATGCGCTGAACGATCTCGGCGTCCAAAGCCATCTCGTCGTGACCAAGGCCGCCCTGCTCACATTGTCGCAGGAGACCGATCTGTCGCCCGACGAACTGACGGCCAAGGCGTCGGTGGTTCACAAGCTGGGCGACGTGGGGGCGACGATCGCCTCCGGCTCGTTCCACACCATGGGCATGATCGTGGCGCCCTGCTCGATCAAGACGATGAGCGAGATCGCGACCGGCGTGACCTCCACCCTGCTGACGCGAGCGGCGGACGTGACGCTGAAGGAGCGGCGACCGCTGGTGCTGATGGTGCGCGAAACGCCGTTCCACCTGGGCCACTTGCGCACCATGACCGCCTTAGCCGAAATGGGCGCGATCATCGCCCCGCCCCTGCCCGCGCTTTACGCCCGGCCGAGCACGATCATGGAGATGGTCGATCAGTCGGTGGGGCGAACGTTGGACCTGTTCGGCCTGGATTGGGGCGCGGTGCGGCGCTGGGAAGGCCTGAAGTCATGAGGCTGTGGGACTGGGCGATCGCCGCCTATGGCGCGCCGGGGGTCGGCGAGGCGTGTCTGGCGCTGCAGGACAGCCACGACCAGAACGTGCCCGTGCTCCTGTGGTCCGCCTGGGTCGCGGCGACAGGCCGAAAGCCCGATGAAGAGACGATCGAGGCCGCCTGCGACACCGCCCGCGCCTGGGACAGCGTCGTGGTCGCCCCGCTGCGTTCGGTGCGGCGGATCCTGAAGGCGCCGGTGCCCGATATCGACGATGGCCCGCGTGAGAGCATGCGCAACCGCATAAAGGCGCTGGAGCTGGAGGCGGAGCGGCACTTGCTGGACGCGCTGGAGGCGTTGGCGCCCGAACCCAGCGGGCCGGCCCGCCCGATCATCGACGGCCTGGCAGCCACCGCCCGGATGTGGGCGGATGTGACACCGCGCCCGGCCCTGATCCGGCTCGCAGACGCCCTTCCGGCCTGAGATCAGCGTGGCTATAAGCGGCCTGAGACGAGCGGCGTGGAGATGACACGATGAACGACGACACGCCTGCGATCACCGAGGAAATGGCCGAACTTCAGGCGCGGGTGAACCATCTGCGCCAGGAACACGCCGACCTTGACGCCTCGATCGAGGCCCTGGGTCAGGCCGCCATTCCCGATCAGCTGATGATCGCCCGGCTGAAGCGCAAGAAGCTGGCGCTGAAGGACGAGATCGTGAAGCTGGAAGACCGCATCCTGCCCGATATCATCGCCTGATCTGGCCGGCCGGGCGGCAGGTTCCGCCCTGCGACCATCCGCCGCCCTGCCCTAGCCCCAAAGTCGCCAAAGCCAGCAGGCATAAGCCGCCCTCCCACGGAACGCCGTGCGCTGTCGGGGCGCCGCTTCCTTCATTCCAGAGCGTAGAGACGCTGGAGAGGCCGCCGAATGCGACGCCTGCTATCCAACGCGCCGATGGCGCGGTGCAAGACCCTGTTGATCCACTCCGGCCAGACGGCCGCCTTCGCCGCCGTGGCCGTTTTCGCCGCCGCCGCCGCGCCAAATGCTGCGCGCGAGGCCGCCTTGCCGCCGCCGACCCAGATCGCCGCGCCGGTCTCGCCGCCGCTGAAGGCCGAGGTCGAGAAGGCGGGTCCGATCACGCGCCAGATCGCTTTCACCGCCCCGGTGCGCGGCTATGCGATCAACTCGCCGTTCGGCCTGCGCAAACTCGCCATTGAAGCCAAGGCGCGCGCGCACAAGGGCGTCGACATCGCCGCGCCGAAAGGCACGACCGTCTTCACCGCCGCCGAGGGCGAAGTCATCCGCACGGGCTACGACCCCGAGGGCTATGGCAACTTCATCGAGGTGCGCCACCCCAACGGCATGAGCACCCTGTACGGCCACCTCAGCCGGATCGATGTCGCGAACGGCGATGCGGTCGCGTCCGGTCAGCGCATCGGTCTGGTCGGCTCCACGGGCTATTCCACCGGCCCGCACCTGCATTTCGAGGTCCGTCGCGGCGGTGCGCAGGTCAATCCGACCAAGGTGGTCGATCGACATTTCGAAGTGACGGTGAAGGCCAAGGCCTGACGCGCATTACGTTGCGACGGGCGCGGCAAACGTCCTAGTGTCCCCCCTCGTTCTGGGAGGGATGGACATGAACAAGATCGTCGCCGCCGTCGTCGCGGGCTTTTTGGCCGCCACGCCCGTCGCCGCCTCGGCGCAGGACTACGGGCGCTACAGCGACGCCGCCGCGCAGACCGAGCTGTCGCGCCTGGCGGATGTGCAGATGGCGGTCATGGTGCCAATGCGCGACGGCGTGGGACTGGCCACCAATGTCTATCGCCCCAAGAACGCGTCCGGCCCGTTGCCGACCGTTTTCGTCCGCACGCCCTATAACGAGCTGGCCTACAACGCCCGCACCACGCGCTCGGCCCTGAGCTGGGTCAGCAAGGGCTATGCCTTCGTCATCCAGAACGAACGGGGACGGTATTTCTCGGGCGGGGACTATCAGATCCTGGGCTATCCCCAGACCGACGGCTATGACGCCCTGACGTGGATCGCGGCCCAGCCCTGGTCGAACGGCAAGGTCGGCACCCTGGGCTGTTCGTCCTCCGCAGAATGGCAGTTGGCCCTGGCGGCCCAGAACCACCCGGCCCACGCCGCCATGGTGCCCCAGGCCTCGGGCGCCGGCATCGGCAAGGTCGGCCGGTTCCAGGAACAGGGCAACTGGTACACCGGGGGCGTGCCGCGCAACCTGTTCTTCGTGTGGCTGTACGGCGTGGACAATCCGCAGCGCGCCCAGATCCCGATGGATCTCGATCAGGAAACCCGAGCCCGCATCGTTCGCTACAACGACCTGGACGCCAAGAAGCCGGATGTGAACTGGCCCAGCCAGATCCGGCATCTGCCGGTCAACGAGATGCTGAAGGACCTGGGCGAGCCGGCCGGCACGTTCGAGGAACTGATCGCGCGCACCCCGTCCGATCCGGCCTGGCGTCAGGGCGGCCTGTATCACGACGACATGGGCTGGGGCGTGCCGTCCCTGTGGTTCAACAGCTGGTATGATGTCTCGATCGGGCCGAACATGGAGCTGTTCAACCACGCCCGGTCCACGACCCAGGATCGCGAGGCGGCCGAGAACCAGTACGTCGTGGTCGGCCCCAACAACCACTGCGCCTTTGCGGGCCTGGGGCCAAACTACAAGTCGGGCGACCGCCCGCTGGGCGACGCCACCTTCGACAGCGACGCCCTGGTGCACGCCTGGTTCGATCGCTGGCTGAAGGGCGAGCGCCGCGCCTTCCCCGAGAGCACGCCGCATGTGCAGTATTTCAACATGGGTGAAAACGCCTGGCGCACGGCCGCTCAGTGGCCTCCGGCCGGGGTCAAGACGGTGCGGATGTACCTGCGCTCGGGCGGCGGGGCCAACAGCTTGAATGGCGACGGCTTGCTGAGCCTTCAGGCGCCGCCCGCCGGCGAACCGGCCGACCGCTATCGCTATGATCCGATGAACCCGGTCCAGACCATCGGCGGCGGCGATTGCTGCAACGGCGGGCTGGTCACGGCCGGGGCCTTCGATCAGCGACCGATCGAAGCGCGCAACGACGTGCTGGTCTATACCTCGGAGGCGCTGACAGAGCCGATGCAGGTCACCGGCTTCATCGACGCGGTGCTGAAGGTGTCGTCCTCTGCGCCCGACACCGATTTCGCGGTCAAGCTGGTGGACGTGGCGCCGGACGGCACGGCCTATATTCTGGGCGACACCATCATGCGGGCGCGCTATCGCAACGGCTATGACCGTCCCGCGCCCCTGACGCCGGGCCAGGTGGCGACGGTGCAGCCCACGCCGCTGACCATCAGCAACACCTTCCAGCCCGGTCACCGCATCCGGGTCGAAGTCACCAGCTCCAACTTCCCAAAGTTCGTGCGCAACCTGAACACGGGCGGACCGAACGAGACGGAGAGCCAGGGCGTGGTCGCCGACAACGCCGTCCATCACGCGGGTGACGACGCGTCCTACATCGATCTGCCTGTGGTGAAATAGGCGCCCCCGCGCCGAAGTCGCTGGCGTCCCCTGTCGTCGGATTCTAGGCTGACGACAGGGATTTGGGAGGCGACATGGCGGCGTTGACGCTGGATGCGGTGAACAAGCGATACGGCGATTTCCACGCCGTGCGCGATCTGAGTTTTCAGGTCGAGAAGGGGTCGATCTGCGGCTTTCTGGGACCGAACGGGGCGGGCAAAACCTCGACCCTGCGAATGATCCTGGGGTTGCAGCCGGCGTCGTCGGGGCGGATCGAGATCCTGGGCACCGACGACGGGCGCAGGGTGCGCGATCGGATCGGTTTCCTGCCCGAGGAACGCGGCCTCTATAAAAAGATGACGCCGGTCGAGGCCATCGCCTTCTTCGGCGCGCTGAAAGGCCTGCCGGTCGCCGAAGGCCGCAAGCGCGCCAAGACCCTGCTGGAGCAGCAGGGGCTCGGCGAGGCGCAGAAAAAGAAGATGAAGGAGCTGTCCAAGGGGATGGCGCAGAAGGTGCAGTTGATCGCCTCGGTCGTGCATCAGCCAGAGTTCGTCATCCTGGACGAGCCCTTCTCCGGTCTGGACCCGATGAACCAGCAGGGTCTGGAGGCGATGATTCGCGGGCTGGCCGCGAACGGCGCCACGGTGCTGTTCTCCACCCACGTGATGCAGCATGCCGAGCGGCTGTGCGACAAGGTCGTGCTGCTGGCGCGTGGCAAGAAGGCGTTCGAGGGGACGGTGGATCAGGCCAAGGCCACCTCGCCGCGCTTCCTGGATCTGGACGGCGCGATCAGCGCGGACGCCGCTGCCGCCCTGCCCGGCGTGGCGGGCGTCGAGACCCTGTCCGACGTCGATGGTGTGCGTCGTCTGAAGATCGCCCTGGCGCCCGGCGCTGGGGGTCAGGACACGTTGAAGACGGCCTTCCTGAACGGCCTGGACGTGCGCGGCTTCGCGCTGAAGGAGCCGACGCTGCACGACGCCTTCATCGGCCTGACCGGCGACCATCCCGACCAACCCGTCGCATCCGTGGAGGCTGTCCGATGAACCGCACCCTGCTGATCGCGCGACGCGAATATGTCGCCTACGCCAAGACCGTCGGCTTCTGGCTGTCGCTTCTGGCCTTCCCCCTGTTCGCCGTGCTGGGCGGCGGCATTCCGGCGCTGATCAAGGCCTCTGAGCCGATCAAGTCGGTGGCGGTGATCGAGGAAGGCCCCAATGCGACAGGTCTGGCCGCCGTCGTGCGCGCCTCTCTGCAAGCCGACGTGGATCGTCAGAACGAGCGCTTGCGCGAAGCCGCTGAAAAGGGACAGGCGGGCGCCGGGCGCGCCGTCGCCTCCATTACCGGCCCCAAGATCCGTCTGGTTGACACGCCGCCCGCCATCGCCGACGCCGTCGGCCCGGCCCGTGACGAGGCGATCCGCAAGGCGCTGGACAAGCAGACCTCGAAGGCCAGGCGCCTCGACGCCGTGGTCTTCCTAAGCCGCACGGATGGCAAGCCCGCCGCCCAGGTCTGGACCGCGCGCGCCACCGACAACGACGTTTCCGGCTTCGTCCGAAATGCCCTGCGTGATGCCCGACGCACCGAACTTCTGACCGCCGCCGGGGTCGCCCCGGCCGTGGCGCAGGAGGTTCAGACCTTCCGACCGGAGGTGAAGTCCTTCTCGCCCAGCGCCGCCAGCGGGGGCGAGGTGTCGATGCGTGACCGAATCCCGTCGTTCATCGGCTTGGGCGTCGGCTTCCTTTTGTGGTCGCTGGTCATCACAGGGGCCTCCATCCTGCTGAACAGCGTGATGGAGGAGAAGTCGAACAAGATCCTAGAGGTGCTGCTGTCCTCGGCCTCGGCGACCGAAATCCTGACGGGCAAGGTGCTGGGCGTGGCGCTGCTGACCCTGACGGTCATGGGGGTCTGGGGCGGGATCGGGGCCTTCACCCTGATTTCGGCCTCGCCCGAGACGGCGGCGACGGTCGGACAGGTTCTGCTGCACGACGGCCTGATCTTCTATTTCATCGCCTATATGGTCGGCGGCTACCTGATGTATGCGGTGCTGTTTGCGGCCATCGGCGCATTCTGCGAGACGCCGCGCGACGCCCAGACCCTGATGGGGCCGATCATGATGATCCTGGTCGTGCCGATCCTGGTGATGCAGATGGCCCTGACCAGCCCGGATGCGCCGGTGGTGAAGGTTCTGTCCTGGATCCCCTTCTTCACCCCCTTCCTGATGAGCGCCCGCGCGCCCAGCGATCCACCGCTGGTGGAGGTGATTCTGACGCTGATCGGCATGTTCGCGACCGCCGCCTTCATGGTGTGGATCGCCGGGCGGGCCTTCCGCGCTGGCGCGCTGTCGGACGTAAAGCTGAGCTGGAAGAGCTTCGGCCGGGCGATTACCGGACGGGCGTAGGCGGCACGATTGTCTCCTCCCTGTCGCGTCGCGATGGGGAGGTGGCGCGGCGCTTCTTCTGTCGGACTTCAAGAGTGCTCCACAACACTCCGCAGAAACGAAACGCAAAGAAAAAGGCCGCTTCCCGAAGGAAGCGGCCTTAAATCTTTCGGCTTTCGCCGGGGTCTTAACGACCGCCGGGAACGCGCGGCTTCGGCGCGGGCAGCAGGCCCTCGCGCTGCATGCGCTTGCGCGCCAGCTTGCGGGCGCGACGGATGGCTTCGGCCTTTTGACGGGCGCGCTTTTCCGAGGGCTTCTCGAAGTGCACGTGGCGCTTCATTTCACGGAAGCTGCCCTCGCGCTGCATCTTCTTCTTCAGGGCTTTGAGCGCTTGGTCGACGTTGTTGTCGCGAACGAAAATCTGAACCAGGTTAAACTCTCCTTTGGCCGCCCGCCGCGTCCTGTGAGGGAGACGGGCGAACAAAATAAAATCGTCTTCCGACAGCCGGGCTCTCGGATGAAGGCGCGCTGATACACGAGCCGCCTCCTTCTGTCCAGATCGTCGCGACCATTCTTCAAGGCTCGAAACGCCATGACGACCGGCGTATGATCGCCCTTATGACCGAGACGACAGACTGGGCCGACCGGACCGAACAGACCGTGCTGGACGCCGCCATCGCCCGCGCGCCCGCGCTGGGTTGGAACGCGCGTCTGGTGCGCGAGGCCTGCGAGGCGTGCGGGCTGTCACAGGGCGACGAGGAATTGCTGCTGCCCAACGGCGCGCGCGATCTGGCGGCCCTGCTGTCGCGCCGCCATGATGCGAGGGCGCTGGCGGCTCTGGGTGAAATCGACGCCAAGTCGCTGAAGATTCGCGAGCGAATCGCCCGCGCCGTGTCCGAGCGGATGGAGGCGGGCGCCGCCGATCTGGAGGCCACGCGTCGCTGCGCCGCCTTCCTGGCCCTGCCCGTCAACGCCGATCTGGGGCTGAAACTGGCTTGGGAGAGCGCGGATCATCTGTGGCGCTGGGCCGGGGACGAGGCGACCGACTGGAATCACTATTCGAAGCGGACGATCCTGTCGGGCATCCTGATTCCCGCCTTGACCATGCGCTGGTTCGACGGACGCGAAGCGGCGGAGGCCTTCGTCGCCCGCCGGATCGAAAACGTCATGGCCTTCGAGAAGTGGAAGGCGGGCAAGGACTTCGACGCGCCGTTCCGAAAGGTCAGCGATGCGCTGAGCCGCATGCGGTATGGGGCGAAAGCCTAGACCGCACCCAGCACCCGGTTCACATGGGCCATCTTGCGGCCGGGGCGGGCCTCGGCCTTGCCATAGAGGTGAAGGCGTTCGTCGGACTTGGCCGACAGTTTGCGCCAGTCCTCGACCTCGTCGCCCAGCAGGTTGGTCATTTCGATGCGGGCGTGGGCCGTCGTGGGGCCGAGCGGCCAGCCGGCGACGGCGCGGATATGCTGTTCGAACTGGTCGCAGACGCAGCCGTCCTGGGTCCAGTGGCCGGTGTTGTGAACGCGCGGGGCGATCTCGTTGACGAGAAGCACGTCGTCTCCGAGATCAAACAGCTCGACGCCCAGAACGCCGACGTAGTCCAGCCCGTCCAAGATCGCCTCGGCGATGGCGCGGGCGCGAACTTGCGTTTTCTCGTCCACGACGGCGGGGGCCAGGGTGGTGCGCAGAACGCCGCCCTCGTGCCGGTTCTCGCCCAGCGGATAGACCGCCATATGGCCGTCCCAGTCGCGGGCGGCGATGACCGACAGTTCGCGCACGAAGGTCGCCTTGGCCTCCAGGATGGCCGGACGACCGCCCAGGCTTTCCAGGGCGGCGGGCGCGTCCTCGATGGAGTGGATCCAGACCTGGCCCTTGCCGTCATAGCCTTCGCGGCGGGTCTTTAGCAGGGCGGGCAGGCCCAGCTCGGTCAGGCCGACAACCAGGTCGTCCAGCGTGTCGACGACGGCGAAGGCGACCGTCGGGGCGCCGACGGCGTTCAGGAAGGTCTTTTCGTCCACCCGGTCCTGCGACACGCGTAGTGCAGTCGGTCCCGGCGCGACGAGGGCCCCGGCCTCGGCCAAACGCTCGATGGATTCGGCCGGCACGTTCTCGAACTCGAAGGTGACGACATCGGCGGCGCGGCCCAGCGCCGACAGGGCCTTGGGGTCGTCATAGGCGGCGACGATCTGGCGCGCCGAGACCCGGCCGGCCGGGCTGTCGGCCTCGGGGTCCAGGATCACGACGTCGAAGCCCAGTCGCGATGCGGCCTGGCTCAGCATCCGGCCCAGCTGGCCTCCGCCGATGATGCCGAGGGTCGAACCGGGGGGAAGCGGAAGATCAGGCACTCAGTCCTCGACGGATTCTGCGACGGATTCGGTCTGGGCGGCGCGGAAGGCGGCCAGGCGTCCGGCCAACCCCTCGTCCGACAGGGCCAGGATCTGGGCGGCCAGGATGCCGGCGTTGGCGGCCCCCGCCTCGCCGATGGCCAGGGTGGCGACCGGAACGCCCGCCGGCATCTGAACGATCGACAGAAGGCTATCCATGCCCTTCAGCGCCTTGGACTGGACCGGTACGCCCAGCACCGGCAGTTCGGTCATGGAGGCGGCCATGCCCGGCAGGTGGGCGGCGCCCCCTGCCCCGGCGATGATGACCTTGTATCCGGCGGCCTTGGCGCCCGTGGCGAAATCGACCAGGCGTTGGGGCGTGCGGTGGGCGCTGACGACCTTGGCGTCCCAGGCGACGCCCAGTTGATCCAGGCGATCGGCGGCCAGCTTCATGGTCGGC
>NZ_DAMBJX010000020.1:38834-49264 GCF_032067225.1 Brevundimonas vesicularis
GCCAGTCGGACCGGCTGCCCATGATGATCGCCACCGGGGTTTCGGAAGTCGCCATGTCTGCAAGGCCCCTCGCGGAAAGGCGCCGGTTACAGCACGCGGGTGACGCCCGCAACCGCAACACCGTGATTTCAGCCGCGTCGGCCCGTAATGTCGGCCTTCAATGTCGGCGGATCACGCTCTACCATCGTTCGACCGCGCGACGCAGACTGAGTCGCGCCTTCGGAGCCATTCCTGCGCCGTGACCGACGTGGCCGAACACGACCTGACCGCCGAGATCGCGCGCCTGCGCGTCGAGCTGGAAGCGTGGAAGACGCGCGCCGCGGCCGCCGAGGCCGCCGCCGACCACGATGTGCTTACCCCCGCTTTGAACCGGCGCGGCTTCATCACGGCGATGCAGCGGACCATGGCCTATTGCCAGCGGCACGGGGTGCCGGCGGTGCTGCTGTATCTGGACATGGACGGGTTCAAGAGCGTCAACGACAGCCTTGGCCATGCGGCCGGCGATGCGGCCCTGGTCGCGGTGGCGGAGTTGTTCCTGGCCAATCTGCGTGAGTCGGACGCAGTCGGCCGGCTGGGCGGCGACGAGTTCGCCCTGCTGATGTTGCACGCGGGCTATGAAGAGGGCCGGGCCAAGGCGCGTCAGCTGGCCGAGGCTCTGAAGACCGAAGGCTTCGTCTGGGACGGCCAGAAGACTGAACTGGGCGGCTCTTTCGGGGTGCGCGCCTGGGACGGCCATACCGACGCCCAGGTGTGGCTGACCGAGGCCGACGCCGCCATGTGGGTGAGGAAGAAGGGGCGCTGAGGCCCCTTCCCGCCCCTGCCGCTTAAAGCGGCAGTTTCAGCTGAATGCCGCCCATGTGGCTGTCGGCGTGGTCGCCGAAGCGGCCGCGATAGCCGACCGTCACCTTGACCGGGCCGAGCGAACCCTCGACGCCGGCCGAGGCCAGGAACTGGCCGCCGAACGGATCGTCGATCTCGCGCGAAAGCACCTGGGCCGGGTTGTTGTAGAGACCGACGCGCACCGGATCGGAGCTGTCGTCCAGGGCGTCGCGGTAGCCCCCTTCGGCGAACAGGCCGAACCCGCCCATTTCAGCCTCGGCGCGCAGGGCGACCTCGCCGGTCAGGGCCTTCACGGTGCGATCGCCGTACTGATACTGGGCGCCGACGCCCTGTTCGTAATAGCCGTCCACGTCGCTGGACACATAGGCCAGGCCCGCACGGGGCGACAGGGCGACGCCGCCCATGTCGAACCACATGCCGCCCTGCAGACGCGCGCCGCTGCTGAGGGCGCGGGTTTCGGCGGTGTGGACGATCGGCGCCAGGCTGGTGGTGCGTTCGATGTCGTCGATGTTGTCGCGCGCCACGCCGACGGCGGCGTTGACGAAGACATCGCCCGAGCGCCAGCCGCCATAGACGTCCAGGCCGAAGCTCTCGACGTTGAACTGCAGCGCCTGGCTTTCGACGTCGGTGTTGCGCGCCGTGCCGGCCAGACCAAAGCGCCAGTTGGCCGAGGGGCCGGCCTCAAGCGCGATACGGGCGCCCCAGCCGTCGCTGGACGAACTGGTGACCGAGCCGCGCGCGTCGGTGTCGACGCTGTCGATCAGGGCCGAGGTGGTGACGGACACGCCGGCCTCCCACGGCTGGCGACCCGACAGGGCCTCGCCGGCGGCGTCCAGGGCGTCCTCGCGGTGACGATAGGCCGTCTCCCCCTGCAGGGTCGATTGGGCGCCGATGTCGCCATAGTAGAGGTAGTCGGTCGCCAGTTGGGCGATGATCCGATGGCCCGCCGCGGTCGGGTGGACGCCGTCGAAATAGAAGTAGCTGTCCGGGTTCGTGCAGACCGTCACGCCGTTGAAGCAGGGCTGGGTGATGTTGGTGATGCCGAACAGGCCCGGATTGCCGGCCAGGGTGTCACCGATCTTGAACAGGTCCATCATGATGATGTTGCTGCCTGGGCGGGCGGCGGCCGTGGCGGTCAGATTGGTCTGAAGCGCCGTGTTGAAGGTAGTGACGGCGAAGTCGGCCAGAGGCGCGGCGGTCGTGCCACGGAACTGAGGCGTCAGGCTGAGCTTGGGCAGGTTGGTGACCAGGATGGTCCCGGCCCCCGCGCCCGCTACAGTGTTGACCAGGCTGTTGATGTTGGCGGCGGCCGTGGTTGCGACCGGGGTGATGGCGGCGACCGGGCTGGCGGAAGCGCCCGCGGCGGGCAGACCCTGGAAGATGTCGTTGGCGCCGCCCAGGACGCTGACCAAGTCGGTCGAGCTGAACCGGCCGCCCGCAGCGGTGTAGCGCGACAGCTGGTTCAGCATGCCGAACGGCACACCGGCCGAGGCGTCGGTGCGCGAGCCGCCGAAGGCGTAGTTGATGCTGCCCGTGACCGAGCCGTTGAAGTTGGCGGCGTTGAAGCCCAGCAGTTCGACGAAGGTCGGCCCGTTCGAGAAACGGCGCGCATAGGGCGGCGACGGAGGCTGGGTCCCGCCCGAGATCAGAAACAGGTTGCCGTTGTCGCTGAGGCTGTCGCCGAAGACGACGAGACGGTTGTAGGTCTGGGCCGAGGCCGAGCCGGCAAAGGCGCAGGCGGCGAGCGCCAGAGCGGCGACGGCGCCGCCGGTGATGAAGCGTGACATGAAATTCCTCCCGCAGCCGTCGTTGCGCGGCCGTTCGACGTGAGGATGCGCCAGTTCGCGCAGAGCGCAAGATGCCGCGAGGTCAGCTTTGAGAAGATATTTGCGAGCGACGTATCACTGCAACGTGCGGAACTTCAGCGTGCCCGGCACCATCTTGAGTTCGCGTAGCGCCTCCGGGTCGTAATCGCGGTCCACATCGGTGATGACATAGCCCGTGCGCTCGTCCGTCTTCAGGTGCTGACCCAGGATGTTCAGGCCCGCCGACGCCAGGGCGCGGTTCAGTTCGGCCAGGACGCCCGGCTGGTTCCTGTGGATGTGCAGGATGCGGTGCGCGCCCGAAACGTCGGAGAGCTGGACGTTGGGCAGGTTGACGCTGAAGGTCGTGTCGCCCCGGTTCAGATAGCCCAGCAGGCGTTCGGCCGCGAACTCGGCGATGGCCTCCTGCGCTTCTTCGGTCGAGCCGCCGATGTGCGGCGTCAGGATCATGTTGGGCAGGCCCTGAAGCGGGCTCTCGAAGGGGTCGGCGTTGGTGCGCGGCTCTTCGGGGAAGACATCGACGGCGGCGCCGGCGACCCGGCCCGAGCCGATCGCCTGGGACAGGGCGCCGACATCGACCACATGGCCGCGCGCCAGATTCAGGAACAGCGCGCCTTCCTTCATCCGGGCGAACTGGGCCGCACCGAAGATGTTGGCGTTCTCCTTGCGACCATCGACATGCAGGGTAACCACGTCGCTTTCGGCCAGCAGCGCGTCCAGCGAGCGCATGCGGCGCGCATTGCCCAGGGCCAGGCGCTCCGACAGGTCATAGAACAGCACCCGCATGCCCAAGTTTTCGGCCAGGACCGACAGCTGGCTGCCGATCGCGCCGTAGCCGACGATGCCCAGGGTCTTGCCGCGCAGTTCCTTTGAGCCGGTGGCGGACTTGTTCCACTTGCCGACGTGCATGGCCGAGGACTTGTCCGCCACGTCGCGCATCAGGACGATCATCAGGCCGATGGCCAGCTCGACCACCGAGCGGGTGTTCGAATAGGGGGCGTTGAACACCGCCACCCCGTGATCCGAGGCCGCGTCCAGGTCGATCTGGTTGGTGCCGATGCAGAAGGCCGCGACGGCCATCAGGCGGTCGGCCTGTTCCAGCACGCGGCGGCTGACCGTGGTCTTGGAACGGATGCCCAGGACATGGACGCCCTTGATGGCCGCGATCAGATCGTCCTCGTCCAGCGCGCCCTTCTGGGTTTCGACCGAATAGCCCGCCTCTTCCAGCCGCTCGACGGCGGCGGGGTGGATGTTTTCCAGGAGCAACATCTTCATGCGGCTGCGCGGGAAGGACCAGCGGCCGACAAGGCCTTCGGCATGGAGCACCTCGTCGAGCGACGCGGCCTCGGCGTCGGCGACCTGGACCACCGGCGCGCGGCGCACGACCTCGGTGAAGGCGTAGAAAGCGTCGGCGGCGCCCGCGATCTTGACCTCGGCGTCGTTCCAGCCGTCGCCCACCATGACGACGCGACCGGACAGATTCAGGCCGTGAATGGCGGTCGGCTTGCCGTTGGCGTGCGACAAGGGGTTGGCGTCGTCAACGCCCACCACGCGGTCGTCGGCGTCATAGATCAGATCGTTGCACAGCACGCGATCGGTAGAGACGCCCAGCTCTTCGGCGACGGGCGCAATCACCTCGCGGAAGCCGCCGGAGAGGATGACGACCTTACCCTTGTTCTGCTGGAAGAAGTTCAGATTGCGCCGCACAGACGCCGTCAGGTGGTCTGACGCGCTCTGGGCCAGGGCCGCGACATGGGCGCGGGTCAGCGGCAGCAGCGCCAGCCGGCGGCGCAAAGCCTCGCCGAACTCGATGTCTCCGGCCATAGCGTGGTCGGTCAGGGCGGCGATCTGAGCGCGCGTATCGGCTGCGCCCGGCGCGTCCGCCAGGGCGATGTCGGCCAGGGCCTCAAGGGTTTCGAAATCGACCAGGGTCGAATCGAAGTCGAAGATCAGGGTGGGGCGCGCGCTCATGGGCGGCGTCTTAGCGGCCTTCGCGCCTGCGGCAAAGCCGAGCGATGCTGCTCACTGGGGCAGATGCGCTAAAAGTTTGCCGCCCGCCGCAGTTTTCACCGGGCGGGCGACACGAAAATGTCAGAAGCGGGCGATGCGACGCACGTGGCTGTCGGGACGACGGCTTTCGAGAACCGCTGCGCCGACGGCTGCGGCGATGGTCGCCACCGCCAGAAGGGCGCCGCCTTCGCGGGCGTGGTCACGCGCATATTGACCGGCGTCGTCAGCATAGCGGCGCGCCGTCTTGCCATGCTTCTTCAGCGCCTTCTTGCCGTCCTTGCGGGCCGAACGGAACCAGTCGTCGGCGCGGTCGCGCACGTCATAGGCGGTGTCTGCGGCGCGGTGGCGGGCGTCGCGCGAAAGTGCGCCGGCGCGTTCACCGACATCCTCGGCCCGGTGGCGGAAGGCGTCCACGGCGTCATGGAAACGGTCGCGCAGTTCGGACGTGTCGACCCAGCCGCGCGGGTCGATACGCGACTTGATGCGCTGGTAACGGGTGGGGCCGCTGCGTTGCGTCAGATAGACGACGGCGACGGCGCCGAGCGCGACCGCGAGGAGGCTGCCGGCGGTGATGCCGGGGTGTTTGCGAATCTCTTCGATCGGATCGATATCGCGGATCATCGGCGGAACCTCTTCAGTTATTGGCGTCATGAACGGAGCGACGGCTCCGCTTGAGCCAAAAGAGCGATCCGCGCCGAAATCGGTTCCGTCGCCCTCCCCCAGACCGGGCGGATTAGCCCCCTTATCAAGCCGCCCGCGGGCGCCTACATAGCCGCGATCCCGAAATGACGCCCCAAAGGACCTCGCCGTGACCGATCACGCGTCCAACACTTCCGTTTCCGACGATCTGGCCGCCGCCTTCCAGATCGAAGGCTGGCCCGTGCGCGGCCGCCTGGTTCGCCTGGGCGCGACCATCGACAAGATCCTGGCCGCCCACGCCTATCCCGAGCCTGTCGCCGCCCTGTTGGGCGAGGCCTGCGCACTGGCCGCCCTGATCGGCTCCAGCCTGAAGTTCGAGGGCCGCCTGCTGGTCCAGGCCCAGGGCGACGGCCCCGTGCGCTACGTCGTCGCCGACTATGGCACCGACGGCTCACTGCGCGGCTATTGCCGCTACGACGAGGCCGAGGTGGCCGAGGCGTCGCAGGGCTTCGCACGTCCCGGCGCCCGATCGCTTCTGGGCCAGGGCGTCTTTATCATGACGCTGGATCGCGGCCCGGATTTCGAGCGCACCCAAGGGATCACGCCGATCGAAGGCGAGAGCCTGTCGCTGGCCGCCGAACACTATTTCCAGCAGTCGGAACAGGTGCCGACCAAGGTGCGCCTGGCCGTCGGCCAGGTTCAGACCGAGGCCGGATCGCAATGGCGCGCCGGCGGGGCGATGATCCAGATCATCGCCGGCGACGAGGCACGCGGTTCGACCGAAGAGGTCTGGGACCGCACGCGGGCCCTGTTCGGCACGCTGGGGGATGACGAGCTGGTCGATCCGACGATCTCGCCCGAGACGCTGCTGTTCCGTCTGTTCCACGAGGACGGCGTGCGGCTGGAGGGCGCGCGAGAACTGACGGCCGTCTGCCGTTGCTCGCGCGAACGGATCGCCTCGGTCCTGGCCTCGTTCGATCCCGCCGAGCGCGCCGACATGTTGGAAGACGACGGCAAGATCCGCGTCACCTGCGAATACTGCGCCACGGTCTATGCGCTGGACCCCGACGAAGTGGTCGCAGAGCAGATCTAATTTAAAAAGGGCGGCTCCGGGAGCCGCCCTTTTTTGGACCTTAGCCTTCCAAATCCAGCGAATAGCCCGCCGAGCGGACCGTGCGGATGGGGTTGGCGCTTTCGTCGGCGATGGCCAGGGCCTTGCGCAGGCGACCGACGTGGACGTCGACGGTGCGGGCCTCGACATAGACGTCCGAGCCCCAGACGGCGTCCAGCAGCTGCTCGCGGCTGAACACCCGCCCGGGGTGCTGCATGAAGTGGTCCAGCAAGCGGAACTCGGTCGGGCCCAGATGGACCTCCTTGCCGTTGCGCTTCACCCGGTGCGAGACGCGATCGACAACGATATCGCCATGGTTCAGGCGGTCGTCGGCCAGGCCCGGACGAATGCGGCGCAGGACGGCGCGGATGCGGGCGATCAGTTCGACCATCGAAAAGGGCTTGGTCAGATAGTCGTCGGCGCCGGTGTCCAGACCGCGAACCCGGTCGTTCTCCTCCCCGCGCGCCGTCAGCATGATGATCGGCAGGTTGCGGGTCTCGGCCTTGCCGCGAATGCGACGGCAGACCTCGATGCCCGACAGCTTGGGCAGCATCCAGTCCAGCAACACCAGATCGGGCAAACGCTCGTCGATCTGGAGCATGCCCTCCTCGCCGTCGGCGGCGACGGCGACGTCGTAGCCTTCCTTTTCGAGATTGTACTGAAGAAGGGTCGCCAGCGCGTCCTCGTCTTCCATCACAAGGATATAGGGCTGCACGTCGGGTCTCCGGTCTCGGGTCAGTGCGTCGAAAGGTTCGGCGTCGGATCGGAATCCTCAGCCGTGGGTTGGGCGCGCGGGCGTTCGCCCACGATGTCCTCGCCCGTGATCTCGTAGTGAACGGTCTCGGCGATGTTGGTCGCGTGATCGCCGATCCGCTCCAGGTTCTTGGCCATGAAGAGCAGATGGGTGCAGGCGCCGATCGTGCGCGGATCGCCCATCATGTAGGTCAGCAGTTCGCGGAACAGGGCGTTGTAATGCTCGTCGACCTCGTCGTCGGTCTGCCAGACCGCGACGGCGCGATCGAGTTCCGAGGCCGTATAGGCGTCCAGCACATCGCGCAGGCGGGTCGAGACAAGCCGTCCCATCCGCTCGATCGAACGGGTCAGGGGCTGCATCGGCTGGGCTTCGGCCAAGATCAGCGCGCGCTTGGCGATGTTCTTGGCCAGGTCGCCGGTGCGCTCCAGATCGGTGGCGATCTTCATGGCGCCCAGGGTGCGGCGCAGGTCGCTGGCGACCGGCTGGCGCAGGGCGATCAGGCGGATCGCCTTCTTCTCGATATCGCGGTGCAGGGCGTCCAGCTTCAGATCGCGTTCGACCACGGCGCGGGCCAGGGCGATGTCGCGCCGGGCGACGGAGTCGATGGCGTCCGCAACCTGGGCCTCGGCGAGACCGCCCATGCGGGCGATCTCGGCCGTGATCTGGTTCAGTTCGTCGCCATAGGCTTTGACGGTGTGCTGGTTCATCGGATTAGCCGAAGCGTCCCGTGATGTAGTCGAGCGTGCGCCGTTCGCGCGGATTCTGGAAGATGTCTTCCGTGTCTCCGGTCTCGACCAGACGGCCCATGTGGAAGAAGGCGGTGCGTTGCGACACGCGCGCGGCCTGGGCCATCGAGTGGGTGACGATGACGATGCAGAACCGCTCACGCAGTTCGTCGATCAGCTCCTCGATCCGCGCCGTGGCGATGGGGTCCAGCGCCGAGCAGGGCTCGTCCATCAGGATGACTTCGGGGTTCACGGCGATGGCGCGGGCGATGACCAGACGCTGCTGCTGACCGCCCGAAAGTCCCATGGCCGACGATTGCAGGCGGTCGGCGACCTCTTCCCACAGGCCGGCGCGCTTCAGCGCCTTTTCAACGACCTCGTCCATCTCGGCCTTGGACGACACCAGGCCGTGGATCTTGGGTCCGTAGGCGACGTTTTCGTAGATCGATTTCGGGAAGGGGTTCGGACGCTGGAACACCATACCGACGCGGGCGCGCAGCAGCACCGGGTCGATGGAGCGGTCGTTGATGTCCTCGCCGTCCATGGCGATACGGCCCGTGACCTTGGCCCCGGCGATGGTGTCGTTCATGCGGTTCATGGTCCGCAGGAAGGTGGACTTGCCGCAGCCCGACGGGCCGATCAGGGCCGTGACGGTCTTGTCCGGAATATCCAACGAGACGTCGTAGAGCGCCTGTTTGCCCTCATAGAAGACCGAGACGTCGCGCGCGGCGATCTTGATCGGACCGACGGGCGGGCTGTCGATCACGGCGGGGCCCGACCGGGGCGTAGCGTCCTCGACACGCGGTTCGGCGGCTGCGCCCTTGGACGGGGCGATTTCGGGCAGGATATGACCGCCCATGCGCGGTGCTTCGGTCGGATCGATCGAGCCGGTGCCGGTCTGGTCCTCGGCGGAGCGGAAAATACGGAATTTCATTCTCTTACCACCGACGCTCGAAGCGCCGCCTCAGGATGATGGCCGCCGCGTTCATGATGATCATGAAGACCAGTAGGACGATGATCGCCGCAGCGGTGCGTTCGTGGAAGGCCCGCTCCGAGGCGTTCTCCCAGATGTAGATCAGCGAGGGCAGCGCGCCGACAGGCTGGTCGATGGCGTGCGGCACGCCCGGCACGAAGCTGACCATGCCGATCAGCAGCAGCGGCGCGGTCTCGCCCAGGGCGTGGGCCATCGAGATAATGGCGCCGGTCATGACGCCGGGCATGGCCAGCGGCAGGACGTGGCTGAACACCGTCTGGGTCTTGGATGCGCCCATGGCCAGGGCGGCCTCGCGGATCGACGGGGGCACGGCTTTCAGCGCCGAACGTGTGGCGATGACCAGGGTCGGCAGGGCCATCAGCGCCAGGACCAAACCGCCGACGATCGGACTGGCGCGCGGCAGATGCATCCAGTTGATGAACAAGGCCAGACCCAGCAGGCCGTAGACGATCGACGGCACGGCCGCGAGGTTGTTGATGTTGACCTCGATGATGTCGGTCAGCTTGTTCTTGGGCGCGAACTCTTCCAACCAGATGGCCGCGCCGACGCCCAGCGGAATGGCGATCAGGGCCGTGACCATCAGCATCAGGGCCGAGCCGACCACGGCGCCCAAGACGCCCGCCAGTTCCGGCTGCGTCGAATCGCCGTTGGTGAACAGAGCCGTGTTGAAGTGCGAGCCAATCACGCCTTCGGTCTGCATCCGGTCCAGCCAGGCGATCTGCTGGTCGGTCAGGCGGCGCTGATCCTCGGGCGTCTCCCTGGAGATTTCGCCCTTCAGATACAGATCGGCGTCGTCGGACAGCGGCACGGCCAGGGGTACGGTCTCGCCGATGACTTCGCTGCGCTTGGCCACCAGATCGGCGGCGACGAACTTTAGCTCCGACGAGAACAACCGCTTCATCTGCGCGGCTTTGGTCCCGGCCGCGTCGTCCGCAATGCCCATGCGGGCCAGCTGCTGCTCGGCGGCCAGTTGCTCGAAGTTGGAGCCCTGCGGGTAGGCGCGGTCCACACGCTCCGGGTCCATGAAGACCGGCACGGTGACGGTGTGGGTGTAGAAGGCGGTGTGGCCCTGCTCGACGATGCGGACCAGCAGCACGGCCAGGAACAGCATGGCGGCCGCGATGGCCAGGCGGCCATACCATTTGAAGCGCGTTTCCTTGGCGTGACGACGCTTCAGACCTGCACGCAGGCGGTCGAGACGTCCCTTGGCGGCCGCGCCGTCGATCTGATCGGGGGTCGCGTCAGTCATATTGTTCCCGATAGGTCTGCACGATCCGGTGGGCGATGATGTTCAGCATCAGGGTCACAAGGAACAGGGTCAGGCCCAGGCCGAAGGCGGACAGAGTCTTGGCGCTGTTGAACTCTTGGTCGCCGGTCAGCAGGGTCACGATCTGCACGGTGACGGTGGTGACGGTGTCCAGCGGGTTGAAGGTCAGGTTGGCGGCCAGGCCCGCGGCCATGGTCACGATCATGGTCTCGCCGATGGCGCGCGACACCGCCAGCAGCAGGGCGCCGGCGATGCCCGGCAGCGCGG
>NZ_DAMBJX010000021.1:0-15056 GCF_032067225.1 Brevundimonas vesicularis
GGTCGGCCGAGGTGTTCAACTGCAACGCCCCCGACACCGGCAATATGGAGGTGCTCCATATGTACGGGAACGCGGAGCAACAGGCGCGCTGGCTGAAGCCCCTGATGGCGGGCGAAATCCGTTCGGCCTTCCTGATGACCGAGCCTGAGGTCGCCTCATCCGACGCGACCAACATCCAGACCCGGATCGAGCGAGACGGCGACCACTATGTCATCAATGGCCGCAAATGGTGGTCGACCAATATGGGCCATCCGAACCTGGCCGTGACCATCGTCATGGGCAAGACAGATCCAGACGCCGCATCCCACGCCCAGCAGTCGCAGATCATCGTGCCGGCCGACACGCCTGGCTTCCGCGTCGAGCGGATGCTGTCGGTATTCGGCTATGATGAAAAGCCGATCGGCCATGCCGAGGTCGTGCTGGAGAACGTCCGCGTGCCGGTCGAGAACCTGATCGCGGGCGAGGGCAGGGGCTTCGAGATCGCTCAGGGGCGGCTTGGCCCGGGCCGTATTCACCACTGCATGCGCACCATCGGTGCGGCCGAGCGGGCGCTGGAACTGATGGTGACGCGGCTGCTGAACCGGACGGCGTTCAAGAAGCAGTTGGCCGAGCATTCGGTCTGGGAACACCGCGTCGCGGAGGCGCGCACCAACATCGAGATGTGCCGCCTGCTGGTGCTGAAGGCCGCCTGGATGATGGATCAGGCGGGAGCCAAGAACGCGCGTTCCGAGATCGCCCAGATAAAAGTCGCCGCGCCGAAGATGGCCTTGCAGATCATCGACGACGCCATTCAGGCGTTCGGCGGCGCCGGTGTGTCAGGCGACACGCCTCTGGCCGAGCTTTACGCGGGTGTTCGCACCTTGCGCATCGCCGACGGCCCGGACGAGGTCCATAATCGCACCATCGCGCGGTTGGAATACGCCAAACATGGCGGCCGCCCGATGCGCTGATGCGTGATCCCGAACGCCAAGTGCTTGGGAACCTTGGCCTTGTTGGTGCGTTTGTTCGGCAACTGACAAGGCGCTGGGGCTGGTGTCGGACGGGACAGCTGACATGAATGCGCGCTCCGAGCCCGACCCGCGGGTTGCGTCAGACGTGGCGCGGTTTAAGTCCGTTCGCGCGCGCATGATCGCTCTGGCTGAAGGTTTGTCTGCCGAGGATCTGTCAGCTCAGTCGATGGCGGATTGCAGCTCAGGGAAATGGCATCTGGCGCACACCAGCTGGTTTTTCGAGGCGATGATCCTGTCGTCCGATCCCGGATACCAGCCCGTCGATCCGCGTTTTCAGCAGCTGTTCAACTCCTACTATGAGGCTTTGGGCGAGCGGGTCAGGCGGGACCAGCGCGGGCTGATGACTCGCCCCTCCGTCGATGAGGTCCTGGCCTATCGCCGAGAGATCGACCGCCGCATGGTCGCCTGGCTGGCGCAGGGCGAGACCAGCGGCCATCAACGCTATCTGTTCGAGCTGGGCTTGCACCACGACCAGCAGCATCAGGAGCTTTTCCTGATGGATATGCTGAACCTGATGTCGCGCTCTCCGCTCGACCCTCCCGCCTATGAGATCGAGCCCAGAGCCGAGGCGCTTCAAAAAACGCGCGTTGGAACGGTGGCGTTTGAAGGCGGTCTGGTGACGATCGGCCACGACCAATCGGGCTTCGCCTTCGACAATGAGGGGCCGTCGCACCGCGTCTGGCTGGAGCCGTTCGCTCTGGCTGCGGATCTGGTGATGAACGGCGACTGGATCGCCTTCATCCAGGATGGCGGCTATTCGCGTTCCGAGCTGTGGCTGTCGGACGGCTGGGCGACGGTCAAGGCTGAGGGCTGGACCGCGCCGCTGTATTGGCGTTTGGCTAATGGCGACTGGACCGTGATGGGTCTGACGGGGCGTAAACCTGTCGATCCTGCTGCGCCGGTTCGCCACATCAGCTTTTATGAGGCCGACGCCTTTGCCCGTTGGGCCGGCAAGCGACTGCCGTCCGAGGCGGAATGGGAACATGCCGCCGCCTCTTCGCCTGATGCGTTCTCGAACCTGGCTGGCGAAGTGTGGCAGTGGACGTCCAGCGCCTATGCGCCCTATCCCGGTTTTCAGCCGACGCCGGGTACCGCCGCCGAATACAACGGCAAGTTCATGGCCAATCAGATGGTGCTGCGAGGCGGATCTTTCGCCACGCCGCCGGGCCATGACCGCATCACCTATCGCAACTTCTTCTATCCCCAACAGAGGTGGGCCTTCATGGGTTTGAGACTGGCTGAAGATCGGACCGTGGCGCGAGACGCCGCCGCGGACGACGCCCAAACCGCCGCCTTTCGAAAGGATATGATCGAAGGGCTGTCGCGTGCGCAAAAGGCCGTGCCGCCGAAGTGGTTCTATGACGCGGACGGGTCGCGCCTGTTCGAAGACATCACCGTGCTGCCCGAATACTATCCGACCCGGCAGGAAATGGCGCTGTTGCGCGATCGCGCAGCAGAGTTGACGGCCGACTTTGGCCCCGACGCGGTGCTGGTCGAATTCGGATCCGGCGCCAGCGAGAAGACGCGGATTTTGTTGGACGCCGCCACCGACCTCGGCGCCTACGTTCCGCTCGACATCAGCGAGAGTGCTCTGATGGACGCCGCCATTCGCGTCCGCGATGACTATCCGACGCTGCGCGTGCAGCCGGTTTTGGGGGACTTCGAGCATTTGGCGCCGCTGCCCGAAGACCTGCCGTCGGGACGGCGAATCGGCTTCTTCCCCGGCTCGACCATCGGTAATCTGCAACCGGACGAGGCCGAGCAGTTCCTGGCGGCGGCGCGTCGGATGCTGGGCGAGGGGGCGTTGTTCATTCTGGGCGTCGATCTGGTCAAAGACCCTGCGATCCTGGTCGCCGCCTATGACGACAGCCAAGGCGTCACGGCGGCCTTCAATCGCAATGTTCTGATCCGCGCCAATCACGAGTTGGATGCTGATTTCGATGTGGACGCCTTTGTTCACCGCGCCGTGTGGAACCCGGACGCCTCGCGCATGGAAATGCATCTGCAAGCGATCGCGCCGACGACCGCGCGCATCGGAGATCGGACATTCCGCTTCGTGACCGGCGAGACGATCCACACCGAAAGCTCGCGCAAGTTCACGCCTGGATCGATCCAAGCCATGGCGGCCGCCTCCGGCTGGACGGTTGTCCGCATTGATACCTCTCCGGCGCCGAGCGTCGCCTTGGCAGTCCTGCGCGCCTGAGCCGAATGCGCGGCTGATCGCGGGCAAGAAAAAGGGCGGCGCATCGATTGATGGGCCGCCCTTGTTTGTATCGAGTTCCGCCGACTATTGCCCGTCGGCGGCGTCCGCGTCTTTCTTGGTTCCGTGCGACGCTTCTCCACCCTTGCGGCCCGCCTGTGCGGCGAGGCTGCGGTCTTGGGAGAAGCTGCGTTTTTCGCTGGGGACGCTTGCGCCCCCTTTGCGCGCGATTTCGCGCTGACGTTCGGGATCCATGGAGGCGAAACCTCGCTTGGAAACGCCGGAGGGGCGCGTGGGTTGGCTGTCCATCGTGTTCCTTTCAGTGCTGCCGTTGCGCTTGCTGAAGTGAACCCAGTGACTCGGTGACGGTTCCGTCGGGAACTCCGTTTTACTGTCACGATCCTCAAGGGCTCGTGAGTTTGACTTTACCCAGCACCGTAAGGTCGCGAATCACCTTCGCCGCCAACATCCGGTTCCATCGGCGGAACTTCATCGGGCGTGTCTGAAGGCTGTATTTCCGGCTGCTGCGCCGGCTCAGGCTGAGTTTCGGGTTGCGGCGTGGTCGGAGTGGGTTCGATATAGGTCATGAGCGGCTCCTTGTGCGATCAACCAACGCACCCTGATCGCCCGCGTTCAAAAAGGAACCATGGGTCGCAACGCCGGTTTGTTCAGCGAACCACGGAGATCGACATGACCAATACCCCGATAAGCGCGACATCACCCGACGACATCGTCCTGGAGGACGATGATCTGACCCAACGTCTGGACCGACAGGCCGACGCAATTCTCGCGCAAGGCGAGGGCCGCAGCTTTGGCAAGACCACGTCGGTTCGTCAGGCCGTCAGAGAAGATGCGGGCCTGGTGCGTGAGAAGATTTCCGGACGCATCCATCGCGTGCAGGAAGACATTCAGGACAATCCGATGAAGGCCACGCTCTATGCGTTGGGTATCGGCGTCATCATCGGCATGATCCTGCGCCGATAAGCCACACGATCAGCAGGCTCAGGCAGGCCCCGACGGCTCACGCTGGATCGGGGCCTGTCGCATTGCAGCGTCAGACACGAACGGATTGGTCCGTCGCTCTTCGCCAAAGGTGGAGATCGGCCCGTGGCCCGGCACAAAGGTGACGTCGTCGCCCAGCGGCCAGAGCTTTTCGATCACGGAGCGGATCAGTGCGGGCGGATCGCTCATCGGGAAGTCGGTGCGACCGACCGAACCCTTGAACAGAACGTCGCCGACCTGGGCGAATCGCGCCGCGCGATTGAAGAAGATGACGTGCCCGGGCGTATGGCCGGGGCAGTGACGCACCTCCCAGATCGTTTCCCCCAACGATACCGTGTCGCCATCCTCCAGCCAGCGGTCGGGCGTGAAGGGGCGAGCGTCGGGCAGGCCGTACATCCGGCCGCTCTCCACGATTCGGTCGATCCAGAACTGGTCGGCCTTCTGAGGGCCGGTGATCTGCGCGCCGGTCTTTTCCTGCATTTCTGCTGCGCCGCCCGCGTGATCCAGATGGCCGTGGGTGATCCAGATCTGATCCAGCGTCAGGCCGCGCCGCGTGACCTCGCCCAGGACTGCATCGACCGAACCGCCAGGATCGATCACCGCGGCCTTGTTGGTGGCGGTGCACCAGACGGTCGTGCAGTTCTGTTGAAGCGGGGTGACGGGCGTGACGAAGACGCCGATGGGGGAGGCGGGTTGGCTCATTTGGTCAACATAGCCAAGCAAAGGCCGCGAAACCACCGGCTCTGACTACGCCCGCGTTGACCTTTCGGGCCCTTCTCGACATAAGGGCGGGCTTCGAGGCGCCGCTCCACACGGGGCGGCCTTCTTGCTTTATCCATTCCGCGCCGGCCGTCTCGATGGCTCATGCGCCCCAGAGCGTCAGAATCCCGACCATGCAAGTCGTCGAAAAGTCGAACGAAGGCCTCAGCCGCGTGATCGCGGTCACCATTCCCGTCGCGGAGCTGAACGAAAAGCTCGAAGCCCGCGTCAAGGAAGTCGCCCCGCAGGTGAAGCTGAAGGGCTTCCGTCCGGGCAAGGTGCCGGTCGCCCACGTCAAAAAGACCTTCGGCCGTGAGTTCATGGGCGAGATCATCAACGCCGAGCTGAACGAAACCAGCCAGAAGGCGCTCGACGAGGCCAAGATCCGTCCCGCCGCGCCGGCCGAGATGAAGCTGACCTCGGACATGGACAAGGTCATCGCCGGTCAGGAAGACCTGGCCTATGAAATGTCGCTGGAAATCATGCCGGACTTCGAGCCGGTCGATCCCAAGACCCTGAAGCTGGAGCGCCCGACCTATGAAGCGTCTGACGCCGATCTGGACGAGGCCCTGACGGAACTGGCCGGTCAGGCCAAGACCTACGAAGACAAGAAGGGCAAGACCGTCAAGGCCGCCGAGGGCGACCAGCTGACGATCGACTTCCTGGGCAAGCTGGACGGCGAGCCCTTCGAAGGCGGCGCCGCCGAGGACGCGGACCTGGTGATCGGCTCGGGCCGCTTCATCCCCGGTTTCGAAGAGCAACTGACGGGCGCCAAGGTCGGCGAAGAGAAGACCATCGAAGTCACCTTCCCCGAGAACTATCAAGCCGCTCATCTGGCCGGCAAGAAGGCCACCTTCGACATCAAGGTGAAGGCCATCAAGGCGGAAGCCGAATCCAAGATCGACGACGATTTCGCCACCCGCATCGGTCTGGAGTCGCTGGACAAGCTGAAGGAATTGCTGAAGTCCAACCTGGACCAGCAGTACGCCGGCGCGGCCCGTTTCAAGCTGAAGCGCGCCCTGCTGGACCAGCTGGATGAGGCCCACGACTTCCCGCTGCCGCCGAAGATGGTGGACGCCGAGTTCGACGGCATCTGGCAGCAGGTCGAGGCTGACAAGACCGCTGGTCGTCTGCCGGAAGAAGACGCCGCCAAGTCGGACGAAGATCTGAAGGCTGAATACCGCAAGATCGCCGAACGCCGTGTGCGTCTGGGCCTGGTGCTGGCCGAAATCGGTCGCGCCAACAACGTCCAGGTCACCGACCAGGAACTGAACGCCGCCATCCTGCAGGAAGCGCGCAACTATCCGGGCCAGGAACAGGCCGTCCTGAACTTCTACCGCCAGAACCCCAACGCCGCCGCCCAGATGCGCGCGCCCATCTACGAAGAGAAGGTCGTCGACCTGATCGTGGGTGTCGCCGACGTGACAGACAAGCCGATCACGAAGGAAGAGCTGCTGAAGGAAGACGAGGACGAGGGCTGATTTTCGGCTCGATTACACGACCGTAACTGGCGGTTGTGGTGTCTGGATTGTAGGTCGAATGGGTCCGCAGTGCGGGCCCATTTTGCTTTTCAGGTATGTCCTCAATGTCTTTTTCCGCTGTCACTCTGGCCGCCCTCATCACCGCAGGCGCGCAGGCGCAGGATCCGGGACAGCCGCCCCCGACAGATCTGGAGGAGATCACGGTTGAGGGTCAGTCGCCGCGGCAGGCTGCGCGCCAATTTGTCCAGCGTGTTGCGACCGCGCCCGCCGGTGCGCGGCTTGGACGGTGGAATACGCCTCTGTGCGTCAGCGTCGCCGGATTGAAGGCGCCCTACGGTCAGATGCTTGCCGATCGCATCGGCGAAATCGCTCATGATCTTGAAATTCGAGTGGGCGAGCCTGGCTGCTCGGCCAATGTGCTCATAATCGCCACGGAGGATGGTCCCAGTGTCGCATCTGCGCTGGTGGAAGGTTGGCGTCGTCGTTTCCGTCCTCCGATCGACAACACGAACATGGGTTTGGCGGCGCTGGAACGGTTCAAAACCAGCGATGCGCCAGTGCGATGGTGGCACATTTCCCTGCCAGTCTCAGCAGACACTGGCCAACTGGCGGCCCGTGTCGCCGGTGGAGAGCCGCCCTCGATTGGATCGCGGGCCGTCAGCCGCATGAGGTCGCCACTGCGGTACGACCTGAACTCAGCGACCGTCGTCATTGATATGACCAAGGCCAGTGGCGTCCTTTTGCCGGCTCTGATGGACTACGCCGCGATGGTCGTCTTGGCGCAGGTCGATCCCCGCGCCGACTACTCCGATCAGCCCACTGTGCTGAATTTATTTGGTGATCCTCAGAACGTGACCGGCCTCACGGACTGGGACCGCGCCTATCTGCAAGCGCTATATGAAGCGGAGCCCGATCGCGCATCCGCCGCCGCGCAGGAGGCGGCGGTCGCGGAACGACTACAGAAAGGACGTCGTGCAGCGGCGAACCAGCAAGACGCGCAATCCGATTAAACCCGGCGTCTTGCGCAGGGTGTCATCGAACGCGATATGCAGCATAACCGGCTGACGACGCTGAATCGTCGCCACTGCATCCGAGAAGGCTAAATGCGCGATCCGATCGAACTGATGAACATGAACCTGGTGCCGATGGTGGTGGAGCAATCCAGCCGCGGTGAGCGTTCCTTCGACATTTTCTCGCGCTTGCTGCGTGAGCGAATCATCTTTCTGACGGGACCGTTCGAGGACGGGATGGCGTCGCTGATCTGCGCCCAGCTGCTGTTCCTTGAATCGGAGAACCCCAAGAAGGAAATCAGCATGTATATCAACAGCCCCGGCGGTCAGGTGACCTCGGCGCTCGCGATCTACGACACCATGCAATACATCAAGAGCCCGGTTTCGACCGTGGTGATGGGCATGGCGGCTTCGGCTGGCTCGCTGATTCTGACGGCGGGCGCCGCTGGCCAGCGGATCGCCCTGCCGAATGCGCGGGTCATGGTGCACCAGCCCTCGGGCGGTTTCCGCGGCCAGGCGTCGGACATCGAACTGCATGCCGCCGACATCCGCTACACCAAGCGTCGTCTGAACGAGATCTACGTCCATCACACCGGTCGGACGTATGAGGAGGTCGAGAAGACTTTGGATCGCGACCACTTCATGTCGGCCGAGGAAGCCAAGGCCTGGGGCATCGTTGACCATGTCTACGATCGCCGCGAGCAGGCCGACGCCGATGGCGTGAAGACGCCCGGCAACTAAGACTGCCGTCGAAAGGCGAAAAGGGCGCGCCCGTTGCGGCGCGCCCTTTTCATTTTGTGCTATCGGAACCGCCATGCAGTTCACACGAGATCAAAGCGGCACGGTCGATGTCGATGGCGAAAGCTACGTCTGGGAGCTTCGTCGCCAACCTCAGCCCAAGGGCGGAAATGTCTGGGAGGGCATGGCCGTCTCTCTTCGCCACGCGGACTTCAAGCGTGAAGCCATCGTGCAGTTTCCGCCGCCACTTCGGCCCAACGGCCGACCAGATGTGGAGAAGCAGCGCGTCAATGTCGACGCTGTCCGCACCGCTGTCGCCTCGGCGATCGAGGCCGGCTGGGATCCGGCCTCGCGCGGCAAGGCGATGGTGTTCGACGTGGACGCCGACGGCAACTAAGTTTCAGGGCTTCCGGCGGAAAATTCGGAAACCTGGCTGCTGGGCCATCGCCAGCATCTCGGTGTCGCCCGAGGTGTCGCCGTAGGCGGCGACGAGCGTCATGTCATCGCCATAGGCCGCTTTCAGCCGCCGCACCTTTTCCTCACCGCGACAGTTGGGACCGGCGAAGTCGCCGGTGATTCGGTCATCGGCGTTGAAGACAAACTCAGTGCCCAGCAAGGCCTCGGCCCCCAGTTTGCGGGCGAACGGCGCAACGGTCGTCGTCGGCGACGCGGTCACGATGACGCGATGCGCACCGCGTTGGCCCCAGTCGTTCCACACCTCAAGCGCATCGGGGCGCATGAAGCGGGGCCAGATCTCTTCGGCGAAGGCTGCGGCTTCCGTTTCCAGCGTCTGGCGGCTCACGCCAAGCAGGAATTCCTTTACGGAGGCCGCCTTGATCCGGCCCCGGTCGCGATCCTTGGCGTAGGCGGCCAGCGCCGGAGCCAGCTTGACCAATCCCAAGGCCCAGGCGCCCGTACCGGCGCGCCAGCGCAGGAACTCGGTGAAGCTGTCTCGAATCGTCAGCGTGCCGTCGAAATCGAAGGCGACGATGGCAGGTCCATTCGCCGTGGACTGGCGTATTTCCTGCACAATACCCATGTCAGACATTCGCCTTGATCCCCGTCGACACTGATCCATCCACGCACTGCAACAATCCCTTGCCGCCTTCGGGGTTGTTCCGGAACGTGTGATGGGTGATTGTCATTTTTTGAAGACCTTCGCATCCAGAGTGCTGGAATCAATGTGAGGGAAGCGCGTTTTGGGCCATTTCGGTCCGACCCGCGGGAGTGAGATAAGGGTCTATGACCAAAGCAGCCGGCACCGACGCCAAAAGCACCCTCTACTGCTCGTTCTGCGGAAAGAGCCAGCACGAGGTCCGCAAGCTCATCGCGGGCCCGACCGTCTTCATCTGCGATGAATGCGTCGAACTGTGCATGGACATCATCCGCGAAGAGCACAAGATCGGCTTTAAGAAGACGACCGACGGCGTGCCCACGCCCAAGGAAATCCGCGACGTGCTGGACGACTATGTCATCGGCCAGGCGCACGCCAAGAAGGTGCTCTCGGTCGCCGTCCACAACCACTACAAGCGCCTGAACCACGCGACTAAGAACAACGACGTCGAACTGGCCAAGTCGAACATCATGCTGATCGGGCCGACTGGCTCGGGCAAGACGCTGCTGGCCCAGACGCTGGCGCGCATCATCGACGTGCCCTTCACCATGGCCGACGCCACGACGCTGACCGAGGCCGGTTATGTGGGTGAGGATGTCGAGAACATTATCCTGAAGTTGCTTCAGGCGTCGGACTACAACGTCGAGCGGGCCCAGCGCGGCATCGTTTACATCGACGAGATCGATAAGATTTCGCGCAAGTCGGACAACCCGTCGATCACCCGCGACGTGTCGGGCGAAGGCGTGCAGCAGGCCCTGCTGAAGATCATGGAAGGCACCGTCGCCTCCGTGCCGCCGCAAGGCGGTCGCAAGCATCCGCAGCAGGAGTTCCTGCAGGTCGACACCGCCAACATCCTGTTCATCGTCGGCGGCGCCTTCGCTGGGTTGGAGAAGGTTATCTCGGCGCGCGGGGCAGGGGCTTCGATCGGCTTTGGCGCCCAGGTCAAGGAGATCGATGAACGTCGCACCGGCGACATTCTGAAGGGTGTCGAGCCTGACGACCTGATGCGGTTCGGCCTGATCCCCGAGTTCATCGGTCGTCTGCCCGTTCTGGCGACGCTGGAAGATCTGGACGAGACGGCGCTGGTCACCATTCTGACCGAACCGAAAAACGCTCTGGTCAAACAGTACAAGCGCCTGTTCGAGATGGAGAACGTCGAACTGACCTTCACCGACGACGCCCTGATCGCTGTCGCCAAGAAGGCCATCACCCGCAAGACCGGGGCGCGCGGTCTGCGCTCGATCCTGGAAGGCATCCTTCTCGAGACCATGTTTGAACTGCCGACCTTCGAAGGCGTCGAAGAGGTCGTCGTCAACGCCGAGGTCATCGACGGCAAGGCTCAGCCCCTGCTGATCTACTCGGAAGCCTCCAAGAAAAAGGCCGACGGCGCCGCCTGAATCGGCGAAAAGTCCTGAAATGACGAAGGCCGGAGCGAGATCGCTCCGGCCTTTTTGTTGACCTGAGGCGATCAGGCGGGTTTGGCCAGCATCAGGATATGGCCCGGATGGGCGTCGGCCTCCGCTCTGGCGCATCGGACGGCGCTTTTGGCGTCGGTGAAGACGCCTTCGAACAGGCCGTCGCTTGAGGTGATGCGCCAGCGATCTCCGACAGGCTGGATGGTCAGGATTTCGACGGAGGGTGGCGAGGCTAGGGGCCTTATCATTGTGTCATGCGATGTTGGTCGCGGTTCAGGCGGTCGGCCTCGGCCTGAAGTCGGGCGGCGAGGCGTTCGGCCGAGATGCGATCGGGCAGCGGGCGGGTGCAGGCGTTGTTGACCGCCACGGCCCAACCGCTGGCGCGAGGCACGACCCGATAGCGTCGGGGAGGGGCAGGACGGGTCACGCCGCCCTCGACATGGCCCTGCATCATCGCGCGCGGACCTTGCGGATCGGGGCGCCGAACAGGGCGCCGATGAAGGCCATCGCCATCTGAAGGCTTGTCGGCGGCGGGCTGGACGCTTCAGGGTCTCGGCCAGCAGGTGGGAACGGCTCATCATCATCTCCTTGGAGCCGCAGAAGACGCCCGATCCCCGTAAAGCGGCCATGTCGAAAGCGTCGCCGGGCGTAATGCGGACCTAAAGCGGCGCGATCGGGGGCTTTGTCGCCACGCAGGTGTGGGCCGTTCCGCGGTCACGCTTGAACCGCGGGTCTTTCAAACCACATACTCATCCGAACGCCGTCGGAATCGACGGGCCGTCATGCGCCGGTCGGGCCTCTTGCCCGGCGGACCCTGGCGGCGGGCCGGAGATGATCAATGGCCCAGGAGTACGCATCATGACTGAACCAAAAATCCTGCCCGTCCTGCCGCTGAGAGACATCGTCGTCTTCCCGCACATGGTCGTGCCGCTCTTCGTCGGACGCGAAAAGTCGGTGAAGGCGCTGGACGAGATCATGAAGGGCGAAAAGCAGATCCTGCTGGCGACCCAGAAGAACAGCGTCGACGACGATCCGTCGCCTGACGCCATTTATCCCATCGGCGTGCTGGCCTCGGTGCTGCAACTGCTGAAACTGCCCGACGGCACGGTGAAGGTGCTGGTCGAGGGCAAGGGCCGCGCGCGCCTGACCCGCTTCACCGACCGTGAGGAGTATTTTGAGGCTGAGGCCGTCGAGATCGAAGACGAAGCCGGCGACGCCTCGCAGGCCGAGGCCATGCTGCGCGCCGTGGTCGAGCAGTTCGAAAACTATGTGAAGCTGAACAAGAAGGTTCCGCCCGAGGCCCTCAGCTCCATCCCCCAGATCACCGACGCCTCCAAGCTGGCCGACTCGGTCGCGGCCCATCTGTCGGTCAAGATCGCCGACAAGCAGGGCCTGCTGGAAACCTTCGACGTGCCCAAGCGGCTGGAGAAGGTTTACGGGCTGATGGAGGGCGAGATTTCGGTCCTTCAGGTCGAAAAGAAGATCCGCTCGCGCGTGAAGCGCCAGATGGAGAAGACCCAGCGCGAATATTATCTGAACGAGCAGATGAAGGCGATCCAGCGCGAGCTGGGCGAGACCGACGACGCGCGCGACGAGATTATGGATCTGGAGAAGCGCATCCGTAAGACGCGCCTGTCCAAGGAGGCGCGCACCAAGGCCGAGGCCGAGGTCAAGAAACTGCGCAACATGAGTCCGATGTCGGCGGAATCGACCGTCGTGCGCAACTATCTCGACTGGCTGCTGTCCGTGCCGTGGGGCAAGGCCAAGCAGAAGCCGATCGATCTGGCCAAGGCCGAGGACATACTGGAAGAGGATCACTTCGGCCTGGAGAAGGTCAAGGAACGGATCATCGAGTATCTGGCGGTCCAGGCCCGCACCGGCAGCCTGAAGGGTCCGATCCTGTGCCTGGTCGGCCCTCCCGGTGTCGGCAAAACCTCGCTGGCCAAGTCCATCGCCAAGGCGACGGGGCGTGAATACGTCCGCATGTCGCTGGGCGGCGTGCGCGACGAAAGCGAGATCCGGGGTCACCGCCGGACCTATATCGGCTCAATGCCTGGCAAGATCATCCAGTCGATGAAGAAGGCCAAGACCACCAACGCCTTCGTCCTGCTGGACGAGATCGACAAGCTGGGATCGGACTGGCGCGGCGATCCGTCGTCGGCCCTGCTGGAGGTGCTGGACCCGGCCCAGAACTCGACCTTCGGCGACCACTATCTGGAGGTGGACTACGACCTGTCCCAGGTGATGTTCGTGACGACCGCGAACAGCCTGAATATGCCGCAGCCGCTGATGGACCGGATGGAGATCATTCGGGTGTCGGGCTACACCGAGGACGAGAAGGTCGAGATCGCCAAGCGTCACGTCCTGCCCAAGCAGTTGGCGGATCACGGTCTGAAGGACGGCGAACTGATCGTGCCGGAAGACACGATCCGCGATCTGATCCGCTATTACACCCGCGAGGCCGGCGTCCGTTCGCTGGAGCGCGCGTTAGGCGGTCTGGCGCGCAAGGCCGTGCGCGAAATGGCCAAGACGGGTGCCAAGTCGATCACGGTCGATGAGGCCAAGCTGGCCGAATATGCGGGCGTCAAGAAGTTCCGCTATGGCGAGACGGACGAGGAAGATCAGGTCGGCATCGTCACCGGCCTAGCCTGGACCGAGTTCGGCGGCGACATCCTGACCATCGAGGCGATCAAGATGCCGGGGCGCGGGCGCATGACCGTGACCGGCAATCTGAAGGACGTGATGAAGGAGTCGATCTCGGCTGCGGCGTCCTACGTTCGCTCGCGGGCCCTGGCCTTCGGCGTCAAGCCGCCGGTGTTCGAGAAGACCGACATCCACGTCCACGTGCCGGACGGCGCTACGCCCAAGGACGGCCCGTCCGCCGGTGTGGCCATGACGGTGGCGATGGTTTCGGTTTTGACCGGCATCCCGATCCGCAAGGATATCGCCATGACCGGCGAGATCACCCTGCGCGGCCGGGTCACCGCCATCGGCGGCCTGAAGGAGAAGCTGCTTGCGGCTCTGCGCTCCGGCGTCAAGACGGTGCTGATCCCGCAGGAGAACGAGAAGGATCTCGCTGACGTGCCGGACAATGTGAAGTCGGCGCTGGAGATCGTGCCGATCTCCACGGCGGATGAGGCGCTGAAGTGGGCGCTTGTCGGCACCCTGACGCCGGTGGAGTGGGACGAGGCGGCCGAACCCCTGCCGGCCCCGGTCGCGGCTCCGGAAGGGCTGGCGGCGGCGGTCAGCCACTAACGCCGAGTTGAACAGCGAGCGCCGCCGGTGGCCCCACCGGCGGCGTTTTCGTTTTTGACGCAACCGCCGATCTGTCCTTTAGTATTCGTTCTGGAGGGGGACGGATGACCAAGGCGGAATTGATCGGCCGGATGGCCAGCGCGGCGAACATCAGCCGCGACCAGGCCAAGACGGCGTTGGAGGCTTTTACCGACGGCGTGACCGAGTCGCTGACGCGGGGTGCGGACGTGAAGCTGATCGGCTTCGGCAGTTTTGTCGCCGTGGACCGCAAGGCGGGCGTCGCGCGCAATCCGCAGACCGGCGCGGCCGTGGCCCGACCCGCCTCGCGCACCGCGCGCTTTCGCCCAGGAGAAGGTTTGAAAAGCGCCTTGAACGGTTGAGGCGCGACGGGCATAAGCCCGTCTCTGCCCTTTGGGGGCGGCTAGCTCAGCTGGTCAGAGCATCTCGTTTACACCGAGAGGGTCGGCGGTTCGAACCCGTCGCCGCCTACCAAACAAAAAGGCCGCCGGATCGCTCTGGCGGCCTTTCGTTTGTTTGGATCGGGCTGCGATCAGAAGCGGAAGCTGGCCCGCAGCAGCAGCGAGTAGCGGACGTAGTCTTCCAGCAGCTCGGCGTCGCCGGTCAGCGACAGCATGCCCAATTCGTTGCCGAAGTTCAGGCGGAAGCCCAGGATCGGCCCGCCGCCTTCGATGGCGTCCGGCGACAGGATGAAGTCCGGGCCGCCGCTGGCGAAGCGGGCGATGGTTTCGCCGGCGTCCACCGAGATGTTCTGACGATAGCCGACGCGCAGTTCCGGACGGATCCAGCCGTTGCGGCCAAAGCCATAGCCGACGTTCATCGCCGCCACTGCCGAGAAGATGTGGCTGTCGCGCGAATCGATGTCGAGATCGAAGCCGTCCCCGCCGCCCTTCTCGCTGCGCGAACCTTCCGACAGGCTGAAATACTCGCCGTAGATTTCGGGGCGGATGTTGAGACGGCCGAAGTTGCGCTCATAGGAGGCGCCGCCGGCGACCGCTGCGGTCCAGCCGTGCCAGTCGGACTTGTTGTTCAGATAGACGCCCGTAGCGACCAG
>NZ_DAMBJX010000021.1:15066-18452 GCF_032067225.1 Brevundimonas vesicularis
CCAGAGAGCGGTCCGCGTTGAAGGAGGCATAGCCGCCGGCCGCACGGGCCCAGGTCGTCCAGTACTGGCCCTGAGCGCGCCAGTAGAGGCCTAGCTCCAGCAGGTTGGCCGACAGGACCTCTTCGGCCTCGGCCTCTGGATCCTTGATGTCGGACGAGGTGAACGCGGCCGAGATGCCGACGGCGCCCAGGCTGGTGCCCTTTTCGACGCCGCCGGCGACGCCGAAGCCTTCCGAGCGGAAGCCGTAGGAGTCGGTCTTGTCCTTATCGGCGTAGAAGTTGATCTCCTGGACCCAGGCGCTGGTTTCACCCGGCGCAGCGGCAGCGTTTCGTCCGGTCAGCGCGCGGGTGACCGCGTCCACGCCGGCCGAAAGCGACATCAACGGCCCGCCGGAGTGGTCGGGCAGCATTTGCTCGTAGGCGTCGATGAAGCCGTCGCGCGACGTCTGCGACAGGAACAGGTTGCGCAGCGCTTCATTGGAGCCCAGCGCGCCATAGACGGCGTCGTAGGCGGACGCCTCGACCGGGATCAGCCCGGCCTCGGAGGCCGTGCGGCGACGCGCGTCGACATAGACGGTGTTGCCAGCGACGCCACCCTGCACGACGTAAAGATAGGGCGAGTTGTCCGACAGCAGGGTCTGGTTGATCTGACCCACATTCAGCGTGCCGGCCGTGATGACGTTGAACCGCTCAGGCTGATCGATCAGCGACGAGAAGCGGACGCCCAGGGTGGAGCCTGTCGCCAGGGTCGCATTGCCGCTGACATTGAAGCCGCCGGCGCGGTCGTTGGCGGGGTCAAGATTGACCAGCAATGTCCCTTCGGCGCCGATGTTCAGGTTGGAGATCGCCGTGGCGCCCGTCTGGGTGGCGGCCAGGGTGCCCTTCGACACGTTGATGTCCAGCAGGCCGTCGCTGTTGGCGATGGCGCCGGTCACAACCGCGCCGCCGCTGATGTTCAGCCGGTCGGCGCCGGCGCCGAAATCGATGTCGCCGTTGACGACGCCGTTCTCGATATTGAGGGTGTCGGCGCCCGATCCCAGCTTGATCGCGCCGACAATGGCCGGTTCGTTCGCGTCCGGCACGCCGTCCTTGTCCGTATCCGTCGCCGTGCTGCCGGCAGCGGCGGGAATGCCGTACTGCCGCAGGGTGACGCCGGTCGTGTTGGCCGAGACGTCGATGGCGGTCACCTTGCCGGTGACAGGATTTGTATCGTCGGTGTTAGGGGTGAGCGAGCCGATGATCGAACCGGCGTTGTTCAGCTGGGTCAGGCTGCCGGACTGGTCACGAATAACGGTGGCCGAACCCTGATTGCCGCCGAAAGAGGCTACCAGATTGCCTGTGTTGGTCAGGGAGCCGACGTTGGCGCCTGAACCAATCAGAATGCCGGTCGCGCTCTGGGTCTGCTTGCCCGAGGCGACGGCCTGAATGGCGCCCGAGTTGTTGATTGTGGGAGCGGTCACGCCCGAGCCGATCCAGAGACCCGTGGCGTTGGCATCAACGGCCGTGGACGAGATGCCGCCCTCGTTGCGGACGCCGCCAGTAACATTCACGGCCTGGCCGCCGGTCACGCCGAGTTGCACGGCGCGCGACTCCACGCCGGAGTAAAGGCCGGATCCGATGATCGTACCGCGGTTGATCAGGCCATAGGCCGCATCGCCTGTACCGACGGCGCCGAGGGTCACCGCCTGTGTCGTCGAACCGATCAGCAGAGCAGGCGCGCCGCCCAGCGATGTGATGGAGGCGGCTGTCTCGCTGGCGTCCGGGATGCCGTCGCCGTCACGGTCCGGATCGTCGCGGTTCTTGATGCCGTCGCCGTCATCATCCTCGTCGCCGTTCTTGACGCCGTCCTTGTCGTCATCGCCTTCGATGCCGGCCTCGGAATAGGCGAGCGCCTTGTCCAGCAGCACGCCGCCGGCGACATTGGCGCCGACGCGCACGGCCGGTCCGCCTTGCAGCAGATCGTCTGCGTCGAGTTCGTCCAGGAACAGGGTCGTCGCGTTGTCGAAGGTGCCGGTCGTCGGACGGGCGGGCGGCGGGGTGGTGTAGCGATAGCCCGTGGCCACCACGGAAGAGTGAATCTTGAGTGCGCCGCCGACGTTACCTTCGATGGAAACGCCCGTCGCATTGGCGCCGAGGGCCGAGATCGAACCGGCAAGATCGACATTGCCGGAAATCGGCCCCGTCGTGCGGATGGCGGCGCTGTCGTTACCGGTCACACGGACCGTTCCCAGGCTCTGAAGCTTGCCGTTCAGGGCGGATTCGACGGACAGGCCGTAGGAGTTATTGCCCTCGACCGCGATCGCGCCCGTGCCCTCGACCAGGATGTTGCCGGTGAAGGGCGAGGCGCCGGTGACCCGCACGCCGTAGCGGCCAGTTCCGGTGGCGAACGGGCCGTCCAGATCGCCGTCGCCGTCCGTGTCTTTGATGTCCGCTGTTTCCAGCGTGTCGTTGACGGTGATGGAGCCGCCGACGATTACCGACCCGGTGTTGCCGCCATTGACCAGAAGACCCGTCGAGCCGTCGGCCGACTTGTCCATGGTGATCGAGCTGCCGCTATCCAGATCGACCGTGTTGTTGCTGTTCAGGGTCACGGCCGCGCCCGAGGCGACGGCCACGCTGCCGCCGCTGGCGATGCGGATGTTATCGGCGGCCGTGCCCGTCGCATTGGACGTCTGGATCGGCGTGGTCCGGGCGTTCGAGATCACGATCTCGGCCTGGGATCCTGTGGCGACCATCAAGGGGGCGATCGCCACGGCGGTCGCGAGCAAAATACGCATTCGGTAGAAACCCCTGGTGGTCACGCGTCACGTTACGGGAGACCCCTTAGCAGGGTCCGCGCCAGCGTTCCAAGTTTATCGAATTTGAGGCGAATGCAAGGCCGTGATGGTCCTGAAGCGATCCCGCAAGGCGACCCGCGTTCGCTCGTCGATGCCTCATAGGCCGAATGCGGAGGAAATCGCGACGGCGCGCACTTGAGCTTTGCCGCGCCCGGGTCTACGGGCGTCGAACGGTCCAAAGGCCGCGTCCCGTGGACGCATCCATCGAACACCTCCGGCGTTCGACAGCCCAGACCAGGCGAGAACACTCCATGAGCATGACAGACCTCGACGTCCAGGAAAGCGAACTCCGACTGATTCCGGGGTTGGACGTGGAAGTCGCCGATACGCTGCGGGCCCTGAAGGCGGCGGCGATGGACGAGCGGCCCCGGCTGGTGGACACCACAATGCTCTATGCGCCGCGCTCAGGCGGGGTGAAGCGCTATATCCTGTCCAAGAAGGCGTGGATCGAGGCCAATCGGCCGGGGGTCAGTCACTCGCTGATCGTGCCTGGCGCGCGTCACAAGGCGAGGGCCGACGGCATCGTGCAACTGCGGGCGACCAAGCTGCC
>NZ_DAMBJX010000021.1:18462-48603 GCF_032067225.1 Brevundimonas vesicularis
AGCTGCCGTTCGGCGACGGCTATCGTTGGCCCAGCTCGGTGAAGCGCTGGAGCGCCTGGGTGGCGGCGATGAAGCCGTCGATCATCGAGGCCGGCGACCCTTACACGCCGGGGCAGGGGGCTTTGGAGGCCGGCCAGCGGGTCGGATGCCCGGTCGTCGGCTTCTGCCACTCCGATCCGGCCGGGCTGGCGGCGTTGCATTTCGGCGAATGGGCCAAGAAGCCGGTGGAGAAGCGCTGGGCGAAGCTGTTTTCACAGTTTGATCGGGTCGTGTCGCCCAGCCGCTTTATCGCGCGGCGCCTGGAAGAGGCCGGTGTGAACAACATCGTCATTCGGCCTCTGGGCGTGGAGATCGACACCTTCCGTCCGGAACGTCGTGACCGGCATTGGCTGCTGAAACAGCTGGGTTTGGGCGAAGACGCGCGCCTGCTGTGCTTCGCCGGTCGTCCGGCCAAGGAAAAGAACGTCGATGTGCTGATCGAGGCGGTCCAGAAGCTGGGCGCCCCCTATCACCTGGTTCTGGTCGGTGCTGGCGCGGGGATGCCGGAAGAGGACCGCGTCATCTCCATGCCCTATGAAAGCGATCCCAAGGCCGTCGCCAAGATCATCGCCAGCTGCGACGCCTTCGTTCACGCCAATGATAAAGAGCCCTTCGGGCTGATCGTGCTGGAGGCCATGGCCTGCGGACGGCCCGTCGTTGGGGTCAACGCGGGCGGCGTCGCCGAAACCGTCGACGAAAGCGTGGGGCAACTGGCCGCCAGCGCGGATGCCGACGACTATGCTCAGGCGGTCGAGGCCCTGTTCGCGCGCGATATTGAAGCGATCGGCCGGGCGGCGCGCGAGAAGGCGGTCAGCCAGTTCGCCTGGAACCGCGTCTTCGAAGACCTCTGCATGGTCTATGGCGAGCTGACGGGCGAAGCGGCTTTCGTGAACCCGGATATGGCACTGCCGCTGCACTGAGGCGGCCAAGGCCACGACGCGTTAGAATGGCGCGTTTGCGAAAACGGGAGTGCGCCACTTCTTTTATATCGATGTCTTGAAAAGAAGTGGCGCGAGTGACGGGGCTCGAACCCGCGACCTCCGGCGTGACAGGCCGGCACTCTAACCAACTGAGCTACACCCGCGTATCAGGTCGAAACTTTTGAGCTGTTTCGAAAGCTTTTTGGGAAGGCGGTGTGCGCCACTCTTCTATTTCTAGAAAGAGTGGCGCGAGTGACGGGGCTCGAACCCGCGACCTCCGGCGTGACAGGCCGGCACTCTAACCAACTGAGCTACACCCGCGTTTCCCGGCCGAAGCGGCTGTGCGCCCCGGCGAGGGGCGTCGTTTAGGCGGGCTGACACATCGCGTCAAGCGACCTTTTCGGAGAAACCGCCCCTCAACGCGACGGGGCTGTGGACGGTGTGACGATCGCCGCCTGGGGCGGGCTGTGCGGGCCCGCTACGCCGCCGTCGGCAGGCTCATGGGCCGCCACGGCGGGAGGCGGCGGCTCATAGTGGACGCCGACGCCCGGTCCCAGCGGCAGGTCGAAGGCGACCCAAGCCGCCACCATGGCCAAACCGGCGACCAGGAAGGCTCCGGCGTAGGGTAGCATGGTCGCCATCAGGGAGCCCAAACCGAATCGCGGATCCCAGCGCTGGGCGAAGGTCAGGATCAGCGGGAAATAGCTCATCAGCGGCGTGGCGATGTTGGTGACGGAATCGCCCATGCGATAAGCGGCGGTCGTCATCTCCGGCGAAATGCCCAGCAGCATGAACATCGGCACCACGATGGGCGCCAGGGCCGACCATTTGGCTGAGGCCGAGCCGATGAACAGGTCGAAGAAGCACGAGACGAAGACGACGCAGATCAGCAGCAGAGGGGCGGGCAGGGCCAGGGTCTTCAGACCCGCCGCCGCATTGACCGCCAGGATCGGCCCCAGACCCGACCAGTTGAACATGGCCACGAAGTGGGCGGCGAAGAAGGCCAGCACGATATAGGGCGCCAACTGGGCGATGCCGTCGCGCATCATCATGACCATGTCGCGGTGCGACTGGATCGTGCCGGCTCCCGCGCCATAGGCGCCGCCGGTGACGAAGAAGGTGATGGCGAAGAAGGCGATCAGGGACTTGTAGAGCGGATTGAACTTCTGCTCCGGGTCCACCTCGGGATCGACGAACGGCGAGCCCGGTATGTAGGTCAGCAGGGCCCAAAGCGCGATCATTCCCAGAAGCGCCAGACCGGCGAACTTCAGGCCGCGCCTTTCGGCAGCGGTCAGGGGCTGTTTTTCCGAAGCGTTCGGTGCGGCGACACCCTCTGACGGCTTCCAGACGCCGAGGCGCGGCTCGATCACCCGGTCGGTCAGGAACCAGACGATGGGGGTGAAGACGAAGACGACTCCCACGATGAAGAACCAGTTGCCGGCGATGTTGACCGAATAGGACGGATCGATCAGACGGGCGGCCGGCTCGGTGATGCCCAGGATCAAGGCGTCGCTGGCGCCAGGGAACAGGTTGCCGGCGTATCCGCCCGACACGGCGGCGAAGCCTGCGGCCAGACCCGCCAGCGGATGGCGGCCCGCTGCGGCGAAGATGACGGCCGCCAGCGGGATGACCACGACATAGGAGGCGTCCGACGCGTGATGGGACACCATGCCGGTGATCACGACGACGGGCGTCAGTATGGAACGCGGGGCGTTCAGCAGGGCGCCGCGAATGGCGGTGGCGAACATCCCCGTGCGTTCGGCGACCGAAGCGCCATAGATGATGGTGATGACGATGCCGAGGGGCGGGAAGTCCGCCAGCGTGCGCGGCATGCCGATGATCAACTGTTCGAGATTTTCTGTAGACAACAGGCTCTTTGCGACCAGTTGATCGCCGGTGACCGGATTGACGGCGGACCAGCCCAGGCCGGCGCCGACCATGCTGAGGACGATCAAACCGCCGATCAGCCACAGGAACAGGAAGACAGGATCGGGAAGTCGATTACCGATCCGCTCGACAGCGTTCAGGGCGCGGCTGGCTAGGCTCATTCGGATGACTTTCGGTTACGCGATCGGCTCGCCAATAGGCCTTTGCAGCCCGGCGACGCGCAAGCGCCGGCCCTGCGACATATGGCGCGCAAAGTTGCGAGCCGTTCTCAATGAAAATCCAATGGTCGCAGGGGTTTGAACGGCGGCGGTCTTGGGTCTAAGAAGCGCCGAATCCCGCCTCTCCCCGGCGGACGAGGTTCTTCGAATGAACGCATTCCTTCTCGAATATCTTCCAGTCCTGGTCTTCGCCGGCGTAGCCGCCTTCATCGGCGTTCTTTTCATCGTGCTGCCGCTGCTGCTGGCGCCGAAGAGCCCCGATAGCGAGAAGCTGTCGGCCTATGAGTGCGGCTTCAACGCCTTCGACGATGCCCGGATGAAGTTCGACATCCGCTTCTATCTGGTGTCGATCCTGTTCATCATCTTCGACCTGGAAGTCGCCTTCCTGTTCCCATGGGCGGTGTCGATGTTCGATCTGTCGCACGCCGGCATGGTCTTCGCCTTCTGGTCGATGATGGTCTTCCTGGGCGTGTTGACCATCGGCTTCATCTACGAATGGAAGAAGGGAGCCCTGGAATGGGAGTAGTCGCCGCTTCCAAGCCCGCAGGCCTGGTGTCCGCATCGGGCGCGCCGTTGGTTCCGGCCGGCGCGGGCGCGCGTTCGACCGTCGAGGGTTATGACCCCAAGGTCCACGACAAGTTCTTCGAGGCCGTGAACATGGAGCTCGGCGAGCGCGGCTATCTGGTCGCCGCCGCCGACGACGTCATCAACTGGGCCCGCACGGGCTCGCTGATGTGGATGACGTTCGGTCTGGCCTGCTGCGCCGTCGAGATGATCCAGATGTCGATGCCGCGCTTCGATGTCGAGCGCTTCGGCATGGCGCCGCGCGCCAGCCCGCGTCAGTCGGACCTGATGATCGTCGCCGGCACGCTGACCAACAAAATGGCCCCGGCCATCCGCAAGGTCTACGATCAGATGCCCGATCCGCGCTATGTCGTGTCGATGGGCAGCTGCGCCAACGGCGGCGGCTACTACCACTATAGTTACAGCGTCGTGCGCGGTTGCGACCGCGTTGTGCCGGTGGACGTCTATGTGCCCGGTTGCCCGCCGACGGCCGAGGCGCTGCTGTACGGCCTGCTGCAACTGCAGAAGAAGATCCGTCGCACGGGGACCATCGACCGATGACCTCTCTGGCTGTTCAAGCGCAACACGAAGCCGCCCTGACGCCGCTGGGCGCAGAGATGGTCGGCGCCCTGGGCGTCGAGGCCCAGGTGGCGTTCGGCGAGCTGACGCTGGTCGCGCCGCGCGAGCGGATCGTCGAGGTGCTGACGACCCTGCGCGATCAATTCGGCTTCCAGCAGCTGCTCGACCTGTGCGGCGTGGACTATCCGGATCGCAAGGAGCGGTTCGAGGTCGTCTATCACCTGCTGTCGATGACGCGGAACGCGCGCCTGCGGGTCAAGGTCTCGACCGACGAGACCCAGCCGGTGCCGTCGGTCATCTCGGCCTATCCGGCCGCCAACTGGTTCGAGCGTGAAGCCTACGACATGTACGGCATGCTTTTCTCGGGTCACCCGGACATGCGTCGCCTGCTGACGGACTATGGCTTCGAAGGCCATCCGCTGCGCAAGGACTTCCCGATGACGGGCTATGTCGAGGTCCGCTACGACGAGGAACAGCGCCGCGTGGTCTATGAGCCGGTCAAGCTGACCCAAGAGTTCCGCACCTTCGATTTCCTGTCGCCCTGGGAGGGCGCCGAATACCCCGCGCCGGTCTTCCCCGGCGACGAGAAGGCGGGAGGCCAGGCGTAATGGCTGACGGAAACCCCACCCTGCCGCCGCTGGGCGTCGATGTGTTTGAGGACGACCTCGACACCCGCACTGCCCATGCGCGCGAGATGGAAGACCGCAAGTTCACCATCAACTTCGGTCCGCAACACCCGGCCGCGCACGGCGTGCTGCGCCTGGTGCTGGAGCTTGACGGCGAGATCGTCGAGCGCGTCGATCCGCACATCGGCCTGCTGCACCGCGGCACCGAAAAGCTGATGGAGGCCCGCACCTACCTTCAGAACGTGCCGTATCTGGACCGGTTGGACTACGTCTCGCCGATGAACCAGGAGCACGCCTTCTGCCTGGCGATCGAGAAGCTGCTGGGCATCGAGGTTCCGTACCGGGCGCAGCTGATCCGCGTCCTGTACTCGGAAATCGGCCGCATCCTGTCGCACATGCTGAACGTGACGACCCAGGCCATGGACGTCGGCGCCCTGACGCCGCCGCTCTGGGGCTTTGAAGAACGCGAAAAGCTGATGGTGTTCTACGAGCGCGCCTGCGGCGCCCGTCTGCACGCCAACTACTTCCGTCCCGGCGGCGTCCACCAGGACCTGCCGATGGACCTGATCGACGACATCGGCCGCTGGTGCCACGAGTTCCCGCCGGCGCTGAAGGACATCGAAAGCCTGGTCACCGAGAACCGCATCTTCAAACAGCGCAACGTCGACATCGGCGTGGTGTCCAAGCAGGAAGCTCTGGAATGGGGCTTCACCGGCGTGATGCTGCGCGGCTCTAACATCGCCTGGGACCTGCGCAAGTCGCAGCCCTATGAGTGCTATGCCGAGCTCGACTTCGACGTGGTCGTCGGCAAGAACGGCGACTGCTGGGACCGCTATCTGGTGCGCATCGAGGAGATGAAGCAGTCGGTGCGGATCATGGAGCAGTGCATCCACAAGCTGCGCAACTGCCCCGGCGAGCCGGTGATGGTCGAGGACAACAAGATCGTCCCGCCGCGCCGTGGCGAGATGAAGCGCTCGATGGAGTCGCTGATCCACCACTTCAAGCTCTACACCGAGGGATTCAAGACGCCCGAGGGCGAGGTCTATGCCTCGGTCGAGGCGCCCAAGGGCGAGTTCGGCATCTATCTGGTGTCGGACGGCACCAACAAACCCTATCGCGTGAAGATCTCGGCGCCGGGCTTCCGCTCGCTGCAGGCGATGGATTGGATGAACCGTGGCCACCAGCTGGCCGACGTGTCCGCCATCCTGGGCTCGCTCGACATCGTTTTCGGAGAAGTGGACCGATGAGCGTTCGTCGTCTCGCCAAGGAACAGCCCGCCTCGTTCGCCTTCTCGGCCGATACGACGGCCAAGGCCGAATGGTGGATCAAGAAATATCCGGATGGCCGTCGTCAGTCGGCGGTAATCCCGATCCTGTGGCTGGTGCAAAAGCAGGAAGGTTGGGTGTCCGAACCCGCCATCCGCGCCATCGCCGAGCTGCTGGACATGGCCTACATCCGGGTGCTGGAGGTCGCGACCTTCTACACCATGTTCATGCTGGAGCCGGTCGGCAAGACGGCGCTGATCCAGGTGTGCGGCACCACGCCGTGCATGCTGCGCGGCGCCAATGAGCTGATGCGCGTCTGCAAAGAGAAGATCGGCCCCAAGGATCATCTGTCCGCCGACGGCCGCTTTACCTGGCAGGAAGTCGAGTGCCTGGGCGCCTGCTCCAACGCGCCGATGGCCCAGATCAACGACTATTATTTCGAGGACCTGACGCCCGAGACGATCGGCCAGATCATCGACGACTTCGCCGCCGGCAAGACGCCCGAGCCGGGCTCCTACATCGGTCGCACCAATGCGGCGCCGGAGGGCGGGGCCAAGACCCTGCTCGATGCGACGCTGTATGACGGCTCGGCCGCCAAGCCGATCAAGAAGCTGCCGAACAGCGATCCCGCGCCGGTCGAGAAGGCCCCGGCCTGATGTCGCCGCCGGATCTGAACACCGAGGAGGGCCGCGCAGCCTACCGCAAGGAACTGCGCAACGTCGGGCGTCCGCTGCGCGCGGGCGGCCTGGCTATGGTCGTCGGCGCGGCCGTTCTGATCCTGATCTCGCGTCAGGGCGCAGTCGGGCCGTGGGCGGTCAATCTCTCCTACTTTATGCTGGCGGCGGGCTGGGTGATGGTCATCGCGGCCATCTGGATGCGCACGCGCCACCACAAGCGCCGTCTGGCGGAAGGACTCTGAGGGCCATGGTCGGCATTCTCGAAGACAAGGATCGCATCTTCACCAACCTGTACGGCTTCCACGACTGGACGCTGGACGGGGCGAAGAACCGCGGCGCCTGGAACGCCACCAAGGACATGCTGGACCTTGGCCGCGACTGGATCATCAATAACGTCAAGGCCTCGGGTCTGCGCGGCCGTGGCGGCGCGGGCTTCTCGACCGGCCTGAAATGGTCGTTCATGCCCAAGGAGGTGAAGGATCGTCCTCACTACCTGGTCATCAACGCCGACGAATCCGAGCCCGCGACCTGCAAGGACCGCGAGATCATGCGCCATGATCCGCACCTGCTGATCGAAGGCGCGCTGATCGCCAGCTTCGCGATGCAGGCCCACGCCTGCTACATCTATCTTCGCGGCGAATACGTGCTGGAACGCGAGCGCATGGAAGCCGCCGTCAAGCAGGCCTACGAGGCCAAGCTGATCGGCGACGGCAACGTCCACGGCTGGGACTTCCACGTCTATATCCACCACGGCGCGGGCGCCTACATCTGCGGCGAAGAGACGGCGCTGCTGGAATCGCTGGAAGGCAAGAAGGGCCAGCCGCGCCTGAAGCCGCCGTTCCCGGCCGGCGCGGGCCTGTACGGCTGCCCGACCACGGTGAACAACGTCGAGTCGATCGCCGTCGTCGGTACGATCCTGCGTCGCGGCGCCGACTGGTTCGCCAGCTTCGGCCGTCCGAACAATACCGGCACCAAGCTGATGTCCCTGTCCGGCCACGTGAACACGCCCTGCGTGGTCGAAGAGGCCATGTCGATCCCGCTGCGTCAGCTGATCGAGGATCACGGCGGCGGCGTGCGCGGCGGCTGGAGCAATCTGAAGGCCATCATCCCCGGCGGCGCGTCCTGCCCGGTCATTACGCGCGAACAGGCCGAGACGGTCCTGATGGACTTCGATTCCATGCGCGAGGTTCGCTCTTCACTGGGCACCGCCGGCGTGACGGTGATGGACGAATCCACCGACATCGTGAAGGCGATCGCCCGCATCAGCTACTTCTTCAAGCATGAGAGCTGCGGCCAGTGCACGCCGTGCCGCGAAGGCACCGGCTGGATGTGGCGCGTGCTGGAGCGGATGGCCGTGGGCGAGGCCGATCCGTCGGAAATCGACCTGCTGCTGGACGTCGCCGGCCAGGTCGAGGGCCACACCATCTGCGCCCTGGGCGACGCCGCCGCCTGGCCGGTTCAGGGCCTGATCCGTCACTTCCGTCACGAGATCGAAGAGCGGATCGCCAACTATCGCAGCCGCCGCGCGAACTTCGCCGGCCACGCGATCGCGGCGGAGTAGAGATGCGCCTCGCCGTCGCCCTGTTGCTGACGCTTCCGATCCTCGCCGCTTGCGGCGAGCGGGAAAAGGCTGCGCCTGAAGCGTCGGCGGCGCCCGCGACGGCGGCTCCCGCTGAAGTGGCGCCTGTCGCGACGGCGGCGGCTCCGGCGAACCTCGAAGCGGCCTGCCGCGACGTGGTGAACCGCATGTATGGCCAGGAAGGCGACGCCGTCGCCTTCACCGCCACCGGCGAACGCACGGCCCAGGTGTCGTGGCGCGCGCCGGTCGATGGCGGCAGGCTGGAATTCGAATGCCGGGCGGAAGCCGACGGTGCGGACCTGTTCCGCGACGGTCAGCGGATGTCCGTAGATGTACAAATGGCGGCTCCCGCCGCCAAGCAAGAGGCCCGCTGATGCCTATCGCCAAGGTCAACGGCGTCGAAACCGAGTTCGAGCCCGGCATGACCGTGCTCCAGGTCGCCGAACGCGCCGGACAAGAAATTCCGCGCTTCTGCTATCATGAGCGCCTGTCCATCGCCGGCAACTGCCGCATGTGCCTGGTCGAGGTGAAGCCTGGACCGCCGAAGCCGCAGGCCTCGTGCGCGCTTCCGGCCGCCGACGGCCAGGAAATCTTCACCGACACGCCGATGGTCAAGAAGGCCCGCGAAGGGGTGATGGAGTTCCTGCTCATCAACCACCCGCTGGATTGCCCGATCTGCGACCAGGGCGGCGAGTGCGACCTGCAGGACCAGTCGGTCGGCTACGGCCGCGACGGCTCGCGCTATTCGGAGAACAAGCGCGCGGTCGAAGAAAAGGCGATGGGTCCGACCATCAAGACCTTCATGACGCGCTGCATCCAGTGCACGCGCTGCGTCCGCTTCATCACCGAAGTCGCCGGCGTGCCGGACATCGGCATGATCTCGCGCGGCGAGGACGCCGAGATCACGACCTATCTGGAGAAGTCGGTCGCCTCGGAACTGTCGGGCAACGTCAACGACCTGTGCCCGGTCGGCGCCCTGACGCACCGCCCATGGCAGTACCACTATCGTCCGTGGGAACTGAAGAAGACCGAGACCATCGACGTCATGGACGCCCTGGGCTCGAACATCCGCGCCGACTATCGCGGGTCCGAGGTCATGCGCGTGCTGCCGCGCGTCAATGAGGGCATCAATGAGGAGTGGCTGTCGGACAAGAGCCGCTACGTCGTCGACGGCCTGACCGCGCGTCGTCTGGACCGTCCGTGGATCCGTGAGAACGGCAAGCTGCGCGCCGCCTCGTGGAACGAGGCGCTAGACGTCGTCGCCGCCAAGCTGAAGGCCGCACCGGCCGACCGCATCGGCGTGATCGCCGGCGATCTGCAGGACGCCGAGTCGATGAAGGCGACGCTGGACCTGTTCCGCGCGCTCGGCTCGAACAGCACCGACTGCCGCCAGGACGGCGCCGCCCTTGGCTATGGCGCGCGTGAGGGATGGCTGTTCAACTCCGGCCTCGAAGGCATTGAAAAGGCTGACGCCGTTCTGATCGTCGGCGCCAATCCGCGCACCGAGGCGCCGCTGCTGAACGCCCGCCTTCGCAAGGCCTGGCTGAAGGGCGGCATGGAGATCGGTCTGATCGGCGAACAGGCCGACCTGACGTTCGACTACGCCTATCTGGGCGCAGGCACGCAGACCCTGGCCAAGTTGCCGAAGTCGGCGCTGGACTTCCTGACCAAGGCCGAGCGCCCGGCGATCATCGTCGGCTCCGGCGCGCTGGGCGGGGAGGGCGGTCCGGCCGTCCTGAACGCGCTCGGCGCCCTGGCCAAGAAGGTCGGGGTCGTCGCTGAAGGCTGGAACGGCTTCAACGTCCTGCACCACGCCGCGTCGCGCGTCGCCGGTCTGGACATGGGCTTCGTGCCGGCTGACGGCGGCCTGACCGTCGCCGAAATGCTGAAGCCGGATGCGCTGGACGTGCTGTTCCTGTTGGGCGCCGACGAGGTCGATCCGACCGGTTCGAACGCCTTCCGCGTCTATCTGGGCAGCCATGGCGACCGCGGCGCGCACGGCGCGGACGTGATCCTGCCGGGCGCGGCCTATACTGAGAAGGCCGGCCTGTACGTCAACACCGAGGGCCGGGTGCAGATGGCCGAACGCGTCGTCTTCCCCAAGGGGGAGGCCAAGGAAGACTGGGCCATCATCCGCGCCCTGTCGGCGCGCGTCGACAAGACCCTGCCTTACGACACGCTGGAGCAACTGCGCGCCAAGCTGATGGGCGATCACCCGACCTTTGGCCGGATCGATTATCTGCCCGCGCCGGCGACGTTCGACGTGGCGGCCCTGGGCGCCAAGGGCGATCTGGGCGACCGCGCCTTCGTCTCGGCCGTGACCGACCCGTATCTTTCCAATCCGATAGCGCGCGCCAGCGCGACGATGGCCGAGCTGTCCGCCCTGCGGACCCAGCCGGTCGCAATGGCGGCGGAGTAAGCCATGGACCCCGTTTCCTTCTGGGCCACGCCTCTGGGCTGGACGCTGATCACGGTCGGCCAGGTCCTGCTGATCACGGTCGGCGTGCTGATCGCCGTCGCCTTCCTGCTGCTGGCCGACCGCAAGGTCTGGGCCGGCGTGCAGATGCGCAAGGGTCCGAACGTCGTCGGTCCCTTCGGCCTGCTTCAATCCTTCGCCGACATGATCAAGTTCGTGCTGAAGGAGGTCGTGATCCCGGCCGGCGCGGACAAGGCGGTCTTCATCATCGCGCCGATCATCACCGTCATCCTGGCCTTCATGGCCTGGGCGGTCATTCCGTTCGCGCCTGGTTGGGTCGTGTCGGACCTGAACGTCGGCATCCTGTACATCTTCGCGGTGTCGTCTCTGGGCGTTTACGGCATCATCATGGGCGGCTGGGCTTCGAACTCGAAGTATCCGTTCCTGGGTTCGCTGCGTTCGGCGGCGCAGATGGTGTCCTATGAAGTCTCGCTGGGCCTGATCATCATCAATGTGATCCTGCTGGCCGGCACGATGAACCTGTCGGCCATCGTCGACAGCCAGAAGGGCATGTTCTGGAACTGGTACGGCTTCGGCGGCGGCGCCGATACCTGGCCGCTGGTGGTGATCCTGTTCCCGATGTCGATCATCTTCTTCATCTCGGCCCTGGCCGAGACCAACCGCCCGCCGTTCGACCTGCCCGAGGCCGAGTCCGAATTGGTCGCCGGTTATCAGGTCGAATACAGCTCGACGCCCTATCTGCTGTTCATGATGGGCGAGTACGTCAACATCGTCTTCATGTCGGCGATGATCAGCCTGCTGTTCTTTGGCGGCTGGAACCCTGGCGTAGTGCCGCAGTCATTCCTAGACAGCCTGCCGGCCTGGATCGCCTACACGATCTATCTGCTGACCTTCATGATCAAGACGGTCTTCTGGTTCATCATGATCTCGATGGTGAAGGCCTTCGTGCCGCGCTATCGCTATGACCAGCTGATGCGTCTGGGCTGGAAGATCTTCCTGCCGACGTCGCTGGTCGCGGTCGTGATCGTGTCGGCCTGGCGCGTCTTCGTGGTGGGGTCGTGATGCGCGGCCTCATCATCGGTCTCGGTCTTGTGGCGATGACCGCCGCCTGCGCGCCCGACGCGTCGCGCATGCCCGAGTCGAGCTATCAATGGCAGCAACGCCAGGACCGCATCGAACAGGACTGGCGCGCCAGCCAGACCGCACCCAAGACCACGCCCGCCCCCAAGGATAAAACCTGATGTTCACCCGTATCGTCCAGGCGACCAAGGGCGCGATGATGCTGGACGTCATCGGCGCCATCGGTCTGTCGCTGAAATATATGGCCCGTCCCAAGATGACGGTGAACTACCCGTTCGAGCGCAATCCGCAGTCGCCGCGCTTCCGCGGCGAGCACGCGCTGCGTCGCTATGCGAACGGCGAGGAACGCTGCATCGCCTGCAAGCTGTGCGAAGCCATCTGCCCCGCCCAGGCCATCACCATCGAGGCCGAGCCGCGCGCCGATGGCAGCCGCCGCACGACCCGCTACGACATCGACATGGTCAAATGCATCTACTGCGGCCTTTGCCAGGAGGCCTGCCCGGTGGACGCCATCGTGGAAGGGCCGAACTCGGAGTTCGCCGTCGAGACGCGCGAAGAGCTGCTCTACGACAAGCAACGCCTGCTCGATAACGGCGACCGCTGGGAACGGCAGATCGCCAAGAATCTGGAACTCGACGCGCCTTACCGCTAAGGCGCATCTCGCTAAACGGGTTGGCGATTCCTGAACGGGGTCGCGGCCGATACGAAAGGGGCTTCGTCCCGACATGCTGCAAGGCATAGCCTTCTATCTGCTGGCGGCGGTCGCCACGGTTTCCGCCCTTCTGGTCGTGACCGCGCGCAACCCGGTGCACAGCGTGCTGTGGTTGATCCTGGCCTTCTTCTCGTCGGCGGGTCTGTTCGTGCTGCTGGGCGCCGAGTTCCTGGCGATGCTGCTGGTCGTCGTCTATGTGGGCGCGGTCGCGGTGCTGTTCCTGTTCGTCGTCATGATGCTGGACGTGGACTTCCTGAAGCTGCGCGAAGGCTACGCGCGCTATCTGCCGCTGGGCGCCATCATCGCCGCCGTGCTGCTGGTCGAGATGATCATCGTCTCGGTCGCCGTGGTTCAGGGCGGGGCCGCTGCGGGTCTGCCGGCGCCGGGCGCGCCGGACGCTAGCGTCACCAATGTCGAGGCCATCGGTCGCGTGCTCTACACGGACTACGTCTACTTCTTCCAGGCGGCCGGGATCGTGCTGCTGATCGCGATGATCGGCGCCATCACCCTGACGCTGCGCCACAAGCCGCACATCAAACGCCAGAACCCCGGCGACCAGGTGAACCGCGATCGTCGCAAGTCGGTCGAGATCAAGTCCGCCGCCACGGGCGAAGGCGTCAGCGCCGAGGAGCTTCTCTGATGATCGGTCTGACCCACTATCTGACGGTCGCTGCCATCCTGTTCACCATCGGGGTGTTCGGCATCTTCGTTAACCGCAAGAACGTCATCATCATCCTGATGTCGATCGAGCTGATCCTGCTGGCCGTAAACATCAACTTCGTCGCCTTCTCGGCCTATCTGAACGAGATCAGCGGGCAGATCATGGCGATGTTCGTCCTGACCGTCGCCGCGGCCGAGGCCGCCGTCGGCCTGGCGATCCTGGTGACCTTCTTCCGTAACCGCGGCGACATCGCCGTGGACGACGCCTCCGTGATGAAGGGCTGAGCGTGACCTTCCATACCCTCGTCATTCTCGGGATCTTCGCCCCGCTGCTGGGCGCGGCCATCGCCGGCTTCTTCGGACGCCGGATCGGCAACATCCCGTCGCAGGCCGTCACGACCGGCCTGCTGTTCTTCTCGTGCGCCGTCGCCTGGACGGTGTTCGGCCAATGGACCTGGGGCCATATGGAGCCCTTCACCATTCGCCTGGCGCCCTTCATCAATGTCGGCGACTTCCAGTCGGCCTGGTCGATCCGCATCGACGCCCTGTCGGCGACCATGCTGATCGTGGTCACCAGCGTGTCGTCGCTGGTTCACCTGTATTCCTGGGGCTATATGGCCGAGGACGACAGTCGGCCGCGCTTCTTCGCCTATCTGTCGCTGTTCACCTTCATGATGCTGGCGCTGGTGACGGCGGCCGACTTCATGCAGATCTTCTTCGGCTGGGAAGGCGTCGGCCTGGCGTCATATCTGCTGATCGGCTTCTGGTTCAAGAAGCCGACGGCTAGCGCCGCCGCCATCAAGGCCTTCGTCGTCAACCGCGTCGGCGACTTCGGTTTCGTGCTGGGGATCATGACGATCTTCTGGATGTACGGCACCATCAACTTCGCCGAACTGTTCCCGCTGATCGCCACCAAGGCCGGCACGACGTGGGAGTTCCTGGGCGTCCAGTGGTCCGCGCTGGATCTGGCCGGTTTCCTGCTGTTCATCGGCGCCATGGGCAAGTCGGCCCAGTTCTTCCTGCACACCTGGTTGCCGGACGCGATGGAAGGCCCAACCCCGGTGTCGGCGCTCATCCACGCCGCGACCATGGTCACCGCCGGCGTCTATATGGTCTGCCTGCTGAGCCCGATCTATGAATATGCGCCGGGCGCGTCGCAGATCATCGCAATCATCGGCGCCATCACGGCCCTGTTCGCCGCCACGGTCGGCCTGACCCAGAACGACATTAAGCGGGTCATCGCCTATTCGACCTGTTCGCAGCTGGGCTACATGTTCTTCGCGGCGGGCGTCGGCGCCTATCAGGCGGCCATGTTCCACCTGTTCACGCACGCCTTCTTCAAGGCGCTGCTGTTCCTGGGCGCCGGTTCGGTGATCCACGGCATGCACCACGAGCAGGACATGCGGAAGATGGGCGGCCTGTGGAAGCTGCTGCCGGTCACATATGCAGTGATGACCATCGGCACTATCGCCATCACCGGCCTGGGCATCCCCGGCGTCGGCGGCTTCGCCGGCTTCTACTCCAAGGATTCGATCATCGAGAGCGCCTATGCGTCGGCGGCGTCGGGTCACTCGGCCATCGGTCTGTTCGCCTTCTTCGTCGGCATCATCGCCGCCGGCCTGACGGCCTACTATTCGTGGCGCCTGGTCTTCATGACCTTCCACAACAAGCCGGTGTGGAAGGAAGAGGGCGACGCCCATCATGCTGACGACCACGCTTCCCACGCCCAGCTGGAAACCCATTCCGAGCCGGTCGGCGATCATCACGACGATCATGCGCATGATGACCACGGTCATCATGGTCCGCTGAAGCCGCATGAGAGCCCGCTGGTCATGCTAGTTCCGCTGATCCTGCTGTCGGTCGGCGCCGTCGCCGCCGGCTTCGTCTTCGCGCCGCACTTCATCGGCCATCACGAGGGCGAGTTCTGGCGCGGCGCTATCTTCACCGGCGCGAACAACCACGTGCTGCACGAAAGCCACGACGTTCCGACCTGGGTGAAATGGTCGCCGCTGATCCTGACGCTGATCGGCACCGCCTTCGCCTATTGGATCTACGTCGCTCGCGAGGGCATGGGCCGTCGCATGGCCGAGCGGAACGGCGTCATCTACCGCTTCCTCTACAACAAGTGGTACTTCGACGAGCTGTACGACTTCGTCTTCGTGCGCGGCTTCCGCGCCATCGGGAACTTCTTCTGGAAGATCTGCGACGTGAAGATCATCGACGGTCTGGGCCCGAACGGCGCCGCCTGGGTGTCGCTGAAATCCGCCGCTCGACTGGGCAAGATCCAGTCCGGCTATGTCTATCACTACGCCTTCGTGATGCTGCTCGGGGTGGCTGGTCTGCTCACCTTCGCCATCCTCGCGTGGGGAGCCTGATCTCGTGCCCTACATCCTGAGCCTCGTTACATTCCTGCCCCTGGTCGGGGCCCTGGCGATCTTCGCCGCCCGGCTGACGTCAAAGTCGGCCGACGCGACCGCGCCGGCCGCGCGTTGGATCGCGTTGATCACCACCCTGGTGACCCTGGCGGTGTCGGTCGTGCTGGTCGCCGGCTTCGACCCCGCTAACACCGGCTATCAGTTCGTGGAGATGGTCCCGTGGTTCGCGGGCGCCAGCTATCACCTGGGCGTCGACGGGATCTCGATCCTGTTCGTGCTCCTGACGGCCTTCCTGATGCCGATCTGCATCCTGGCCAGCTGGAAGTCGGTCGAGACGCGCGTCGTCGAATATATGATCGCCTTCCTGGTGCTGGAGACGCTGGTCATCGGGGTGTTCACCTCGCTGGACCTGTTCCTCTTCTACATCTTCTTCGAAGGCACCCTGGTCCCGATGTTCCTGATCATCGGCATCTGGGGCGGACAGAACCGCATCTACGCCGCCTACAAGTTCTTCCTCTACACCCTGCTGGGGTCCGTTCTGATGCTGCTGGCCATGCTGTGGATGGCGCACGAGGCGGGTACCACCAGCATTCCTGAGCTGAAGCGTTTCGCCTTCGATCCCGCCGTCCAGCCGATTCTTTGGCTGGCCTTCTTCGCCTCGTTCGCGGTCAAGATGCCGATGTGGCCGGTCCACACCTGGCTTCCCGACGCCCACGTTCAGGCGCCGACGGCCGGTTCGGTCATCCTGGCCGGCATTCTGCTGAAGCTGGGCGGCTATGGCTTCATCCTGTTCAACGTGCCGATGTTCCCGATGGCGTCGGAGATGTTCCGGCCGCTGGTCTTCACCCTGTCGGTGATCGCCATCGTCTATACGTCGCTGGTCGCCTGGCGTCAGACGGACATCAAGAAGCTGATCGCCTATTCGTCGGTGGCCCACATGGGCTTTGTGACCCTGGGCATCTTCGCCGGCAATGACATCGGCATGCAGGGCGCCATCTTCCAGATGATCAGCCACGGCCTGATTTCGGGCGCGCTGTTCCTGTGCGTTGGCGTCGTCTATGACCGGATGCACACTCGCGAGATCGCCTTCTATGGCGGCCTGACGTCCAAGATGCCGTGGTACGCCGCCATCTTCCTGATGTTCACCATGGCCAACGTCGGCCTGCCGGGCACCTCGGGCTTCATCGGCGAAGTTCTGACCATGACGGGCGCCTACAACGCCTCGACCTGGGCGGCGCTGGTCGCGGCCTCGGGCGTCATCTTCTCGGCGGTCTACGCCTTGACCCTGTACCGCGCGGTCATGTTCGGCGAGATCACCAATCCGAAGCTTGAGACCATCACCGACATCGACAAGCGCGAACTGCTGCTGTTCGTGCCCCTGATCGTCGGCACCATCTGGCTGGGGGTCCATCCGGCCTCCGTCCTCGATTACACCGGGCCTGCTGTCGAGGCCCTGACCAGCGCGTATCGCGCCGCGATCGGCGGGTGAGACTTACAGATGCCTGATCTATCCTCCGCCCTGCATCTCGCCGCCTCGGAAGTCACCCTCGCGGTCGGCGCCCTGGTCCTGCTGATGGTCGGCGCCTTCATGGGCGACAAGAGCGCCCGTCTGGTCTCGATCCTGTCGGTCCTGCTGCTGATCGCCGCATCGGTCATCTCGATCGTCGGACCGTGGGGCGTCACCTTCAACGGCGCCTATATCGCCGATCCGCTGGCCATCTACGCCAAGAGCCTGATCTATTTGCCGGCCGCCGTTGCGGTCGTGCTGGGTGACGGCTGGATGAAGCGCACGCGCATCGCCAAGTTCGAATATCCGGTCCTGATCGTGCTGGCCTCGGCCGGCATGGGGATGATGGCGTCCTCGGGCGACCTGATCTCCATGTATGTCGGGATCGAGCTGCACTCGCTGGCCCTGTATGTGCTCGCCGCCTTCCACCGCAACGACGTCAAGGCGTCGGAAGCGGGCCTGAAGTATTTCGTCCTGGGCGCGCTGTCGTCGGGCCTGCTGCTGTATGGCGCCAGCCTCATCTACGGCTTCGCCGGCTCGATGCGGTTCGAGGACATCGCCGCCGTCGCCGCCGACAATCCCGGCCCGGGCCTGGTCTTCGGCCTGGTCTTCCTGATCTGCGGCTTGGCGTTCAAGGTATCGGCCGCGCCGTTCCACATGTGGACGCCCGACGTCTATGAAGGCGCGCCGACGCCGGTCGTGGCCCTGTTCGCCACGGCGCCCAAGGTGGCGGCCATGGTGCTGATCGCTCGCGCGCTGGAAAACGGTTTCGGCGACGCCCACGCTCAGTGGTCGCAGGTCCTGATCGCCATCTCCCTGATCAGCTTCGTCGTCGGCGCCTTCGGCGGTCTGGCGCAAAAGGACATCCAGCGCCTGCTAGCCTATTCGTCGATCGCCAACATCGGTTACGCCCTGCTGGGCATTGCGGCGGGCACGGCCGAGGGCCTGCAGGCCATGCTGATGTTCATGACGCTGTATGTCATCGACCAGCTGGGCTTCTTCGCCATCCTGCTCAGCCTGTCCAAGTCGGGCCGTCCGATCCGCCGCATCGCCGATCTGGCCGGATTGAAGAAGGATCGTCCGCTGACGGCCGTGGCCCTGACCATCCTGTCGCTGTCGGTCCTGGGTATGCCGCCGTTCTCGGGCTTCTGGGGCAAATACTATGTGTTCGGCGCCGCCGCCGATGCAGGTCTGTGGCCCGTCGCGGCTGCGGGTCTGGTCGCCTCGGTCGTGGCCGCCTTCTACTATCTGCGCATTCTCAAGCTGATGTGGTTCGATGCGCCGGTGGACGATATCGTCACCGACGCCGCGCCTGTCGAGGCGAAGTGGATCGGCTGGGCCTGCGCTGCCTTCGCCTTCCCGTTGGTGATCGTCGGTCTGACTTGGCTGGAGCCGCTGACCAAGGCTGCGAGCGCCGGCTTCGGGAACGGGTAGGGCGTTGGCGCCCGTCCCTCTGGTCATCCTCGACGAGATCGACTCGACCAACGCCGAGGCGCGCCGTCTTGCCGAGGCCGGAGAGGCGGGGCCGCGCTGGATCGTGGCGCGCCGCCAGACCGCCGGTCGCGGCCGGCGGGGTCGCAAGTGGGACACCGATCAGGGCAATCTGGCCGCCACCCTTCTGATCACCACGCCCAAGTCGGCGGCGGAGGCGGCCCAGGCCACCTTCATCGCCGCCCTCGCCGTCGCAGACCTGTTGGACGTCTTCGTTTCGCCCGCGCTCGTTTCGATCAAATGGCCCAACGACGTCCTGCTGGACGGGGTCAAGGTGTCGGGCATCCTGGTCGAATCCGGTCGTCACGCGAACGGCGACCTCTGGCTTGCGGTCGGCATCGGCGTGAACCTGGCCCACGCGCCAGAGGGCACCGAGCGGGGGGCGACCTCGGTTGCCGAGCGTCTGCGCGCCGACCTGGCTTATGTCCCGCCCATCGAGGCCGCTGCCGAAATCCTGGCCGAGACCTTCGCCGTCTGGTGGGGGCGTTGGCAGACGATGGGCTTCGAGCCCGTGCTGGACGCCTGGACCAGCCGCCTGACGGGCCTCAACGGACCGTGCGTCGCGCGACTAGATAACGAGACGATCGAGGGACAGGCCGAGGGCGTGGAGCCGGATGGCGCCCTGCGCCTGCGTCTGACCGACGGCTCCGTGCGTTTGATTTCTGCGGGCGATGTCTTCTTCGGGAAAGCCGCCTGATGCTTCTCGCCATCGAGCAGGGCAACACCAACACGCTGTTCGCCGTTCACGACGGTTCGGATTGGATCGCCCAATGGCGGGCCGCGACCGAGGCCAGTCGCACGGCCGACGAATACGCCGTCTGGCTGAACCAGCTGATGGTGATGAAGGGGCTGAAGTTCGACGCCCTGGGCGGCTGCATCATCTCCAGCGTCGTGCCGCAGTCGATCTTCAACCTGCGCAATCTGGCGCGGCGCTATCTGAACATCGAACCCCTGGTCATCGGCGAGAACGCCGAGCTGGGCATCGAGGTGCGGATCGCCAAGCCCAGCGAAGCGGGCGCCGATCGTCTGGTGAATGCTGTGGGCGCCTCGCTGATGTATCCCGGCGACCTTCTGCTGATCGACAGCGGTACGGCGACGACCTTCGACATCGTCTCGGGCGACGGCGCCTTCGAGGGCGGCCTGATCGCGCCCGGCATCAATCTGTCGCTTCAGGCGCTGCACGAAGCGGCGGCCAAACTGCCGCGCATCGCCATTCAGAAACCCGAGAACGTCATCGGCAAGGGCACGGTCGAGGCCATGCAGTCCGGCGTTTTCTGGGGCTATATCTCATTGATCGAAGGCCTGGTCGGGCGCATCAAGGCGGAGTGGGGCAAGCCCATGACCGTCGTCGGCACCGGCGGGGTCGCCAGCCTGTTCGAAGGCGCGACCGACAGCATCGATCACTTCGATCCCGACCTGACTATTCGCGGCCTCCTCGAAATCTGGCGTCGTAACGCCCATTTGACTGATTGAATGAAAAAGCAAACCCAAGACGAACTCGTTTTCCTGCCGCTGGGCGGCTCGGACGAGGTCGGTATGAACCTGAACGCCTATGGCTTCGGCCCAGAGGCTAACCGTGAATGGCTGATCGTCGATGTCGGCGTCACCTTCGGCGACCTGTCTACGCCCGGCGTGGATGTGATCGTGCCCGATCCCACCTTCCTGGAGGGTGAGAACATCAAGGGCATAGTGCTGACTCATGCGCACGAAGATCACATTGGCGCCCTGGGCTGGCTGTGGCCGCGCATCAAGGCGCCGATCTACGCCACGCCCTTCACCGCCTATCTGATCCGCGACAAACTGCGCGAGCGCGGCATTCTGGACGAGGTCGAACTGATCGAGGTGCCGCTGGGCGGGACCGTCGATATCGGCACGTTCGGCGTGACCTTCGTCAACATGACCCACTCGATCGCCGAGCCCAGCGGCCTGGCCATCGATACGCCGCTGGGAATGGTGTTCCACACCGGCGACTGGAAGATCGACGACCAGCCGGTGATCGGGACCAAGACCGACGCCCCCGTCATCCGCGCCCTGGGCGACGAAGGCGTGCTGGCCATGGTCTGCGATTCGACCAATGTCTTCGTGCCGGGCGTCGCCGGGTCCGAGGGCGATGTCGCCGTCGCCATCTCCAAGCTGATCGCCAGCCTGAAGGGGCGCGTCGCCGTCGGCTGCTTCGCCTCCAACGTCGCCCGGATGGACAGCGTGATCCGCGCCGCGGAGGCCTGCGGGCGTCGCGTGGCCCTGGCCGGCCGGTCGATGCACCGGATCACGGCGGCGGCCAAGCACGTCGGCATGCTGAAGGACGTGAAGCCCTTCCTGTCGGACGAGGAGGCCCGCGTCTGGCCCGCCGATCAGATCCTGTATCTGTGCACCGGCAGCCAGGGTGAGGCGAGGGCGGCCCTTTCGCGCATCGCTGACGGCACCCATCCGGTCGTGAAATTGGGTCTGGGCGACCACTGCATCTTCTCGTCGCGCCAGATCCCCGGCAACGAACTGGCGATCGGCAATCTGCAAGACCGCCTCGCGGATCGCGGTGTGCGTCTCTACACCGAGAAGGATCACCCCGGCATCCACGTCTCGGGCCACCCCTGCCGTGACGAGCTGAAGCAGATGTACGAATGGGCCCGGCCGCAGATTGCGGTGCCGACCCACGGCGTGCGCCGCTTCCTGCTGGAACACGCCAACCTGGCCAAGGACATGGGCGTTCCCGAAACGGTGACGCCGCGCAACGGCGACATGGTCCGCCTGGCCCCTGGCCCAGCCAAGATCATCGACGAGGTGCCGAACGGCCGCCTCTATGTCGACGGCGGCATGCTGGTGACCGAGCAAGGCGAGGCCCTGAAGGAGCGTCGTCACGCCTCGACCAACGGCGTGCTGATCGTCAGCTTTGCTTTGGACAAGCGCGGTCGCATCGCCAGCGACATCGACATCCGCAGCGTCGGCCTGCCCGGCGATACCGCCACGCCGCTCGGCGATGCGCTGGACAAGCTGGCCGAGCGCGTCGAACAGGTGGTGAAGGGCCTTAAGGGCGATGCGCTGGACGACGAATTGGTCATCGAACAGGCCGTCGCCCGCGTGCTGAAAAAGGCCAGCCAGCAGATCTGGGATCGTCGTCCAATCGTCGAGACGGTCGTCCTGCGCGTCTAATGCAACCTTGACCTTTCGGGTGCATTGGTCGTGCGCCTGAACGGTCGGGGAAACGCATGTCGAAAAAGCCTGCCCGTGCGCGCCGCCTGCTGGAGCGGATTCGGCACGCCCGTCATCCGCTGCGCGGTTGGCGGCGATGGGCGGTGATTGCGGGGCAGGGGCTGGTCGGCTTCGTCGCCCTGTTCGCCTTTGTCAATCTGGTGCTCAGCCTGTCGACGTTCCGGGGCGAAGACCCCCTGGCGCGGACCGTTCACGAGCTGCGCGTGCTGTGGTTTAGCCCACCCGACGGCCAGCCGATGTCGCCGACCGCCTTTCCGACCGTCTATGGCCGCGATCTGGGACCAGCGCCCGACACCGCCGCTATCCATGCCTATCTGGAGCGCGAGGCGGAGGACGGCGTCTTTCTGCTCGACCACGTCATGGTCGATCGCATCCTGAAGCTGAATGGCCGGATCGATGCGCGCAGCGTGCCGTCGGGCGTCTATGTCGGCGCCCATGCCCTAGGACCGGACGGGATGCCGCTGGTGCCGGTGACCAAGTTCATGGCGCAATATCTGCTGTTTCCGCGCCATGCCTACATTCTGGTCGTGCCGAAAAGCGGGCCGGCCATCGCCTTCTCCGCCAGCCAGAACGCCAAGTTCGGCATCGACATTCATCCCGAGCGGCTGTCGGCCGAGATCGCGCCGTTCGATCCGAACGCCTATGACTTTCCAAGCTCGGGCGAGGCGCTGCACGAGATGACGCGCATCACCAACGACCCGGCGCGCGTCGCGACGGCCGTCGAAATGCTGAAGGGCGCCCAGGCGCGGCTGGCGCAGGAGGGTCTGACCTACGGCCTTCTGGCGCCCAACTCCAACACGGCGGTCGGCTGCGTGCTGCAAGGCGCCGGAGCGATCACGCAGCAGGCGCGCTCTTCGATCCTTCTGGCGCTACGGGCGCCGGGGTTCGGCGCATCGTGCGAATAGCGGTCGCGCCGACGGCCTCAACTCGGATATATCCACGCCGATGACCGAGCGACTCTTCCTGTTGAATCCCGACTGGCACGACGACCAGGGCGGTCCGTGGTTCTGCCCGCCCGGGGCCTATATCGAGGGTGTCCTGGCCTTCTATCCTCAGCTTCGCGACGCGCTGGACGTCGTCTATCTGGACCATCCGCGCCCACGCCAGCCGGTCATCGACCAAGTTGGCGAGGCGCATCAAAGCTGCCCCATCCTGATCCTGGACGGCGAGCTGGATTGGCCCGAGGCCGAGGTCAGCGCAACGACCGGCCGGCGGTTTCTTCAGGATCACGCCATCGCTCCCTATCTGGCGGCCCGCTACGGCGTCGGCCGGCCCCATCCCTAGAGGTCCGTCATGCCCATCGGCGTCTTCACCATGGTCGGCATCTACATCATCGCCTGGTGGACGGTGCTGTTCGCCGTGCTGCCGCTGGGCACGGCCAGCGAGACGCACGAGCCGCCGACCGACGGCTCTCAATGGGGCGCGCCCAAGACGCCCAATCTGAAGAAGAAGTTCCTGACGACCACCTGGGTCTCGGCCCTGGTCTGGGTATTCGTCATGGTCCTGATCTTCACGGGCTGGCTGCCCCTGCCGAACTTCGCCAGCGGCCCGGCTGTCTAAACGACGCATCGGCCTAGCTTTCGCCCCGTCCGAGCGGCTAAAGCCTTGTTCCGTCTCTACGCCTAGGATTCCCGACCATGCGCCTGTCGCGCTTTTTCCTGCCCACGCTGAAGGAAGCTCCTTCGGACGCCCAGATCGTCTCGCACCAGCTGATGCTGCGCGCCGGCATGATCAAGCAGGAGGCAGCAGGCATCTACGCCTGGCTGCCGCTGGGTCTGAAGGTGCTGCGCAAGATCGAGCAGATCGTGCGCGAGGAACAGATGCGGGCAGGGGCCGTCGAACTGCTGATGCCGACCCTGCAATTGGCTGATCTGTGGCGCGAGAGCGGCCGCTATGACGCCTACGGCCCCGAGATGCTGCGCATCACCGACCGGCATGAGCGTGAGCTGCTGTACGGACCGACCAACGAGGAGATGATCACCGACATCTTCCGGGCCTATGTGAAGTCCTACAAGTCGCTGCCGCTGAACCTGTTTCACATCCAGTGGAAGTTCCGCGACGAGCGCCGTCCGCGCTTTGGCGTGATGCGGGGGCGCGAGTTCCTGATGAAGGACGCTTATTCCTTCGACGTGGACGAGGCCGCGGCCCGCGTCGCCTACAACCGCATGTTCGTCGCCTATCTGAACACCTTCGCCCGCATGGGCCTGAAGGCCGTGCCGATGCGTGCCGACACCGGCCCCATCGGCGGCGATCTGAGCCACGAGTTCATCGTCCTGGCCGAAACTGGCGAGAGCGAGGTCTTCTGCGACCGCAAGCTGGTCGAGATGCCCGCGCCCGGCGACGACTTCAGCCCGGAGGCCGTCCAGGCCGTCTTCGACGAACGCACCGCCCTCTACGCCGCCACCGAAGAGATGCACGATCCGGCGCAGTTCGAGGCCAAGACCGCCGAGGGCGACCGCCTGTCGGCGCGCGGCATCGAGGTCGGCCACATCTTCTACTTCGGCACGAAATACTCCGCCCCGATGAAGGCCAAGGTCGCCGGTCCGGACGGTCAGGACGCCGAGGTCCACATGGGCAGCTATGGCGTCGGCGTGTCGCGCCTGCTGGGGGCCATCATCGAAGCGAGCCACGACGCCGGCGGCATCATCTGGCCCGATGCGGTCGCGCCGTTCGACGTGGTCGTGATCAATCTGCGCGCCAATGACGAGGCCGTCTCGGCGGCCTGCGAGGACGCGGTGGCCCAGCTTGAAAAGCTCGGCAAGGACGTCCTCTACGACGACACCGACGAACGTCCCGGCGGCAAGTTCGCCACCGCCGACCTGATCGGCGTGCCGTGGCAGCTGACCATCGGTCCCAAGGGACTGGCGGACGGCGTGGTCGAACTGAAACGCCGCGCCACTGGCGAGAAGGTGTCCGTGCCGCTCGCCGAAGCTATCGAAAGGCTGACCGCTTGAGCCTGCCGTCCCGTCCGTCCGGCGCCTTCTCCTCGTGGGAGATCGGCCTGGCCCTGCGCTACCTGCGCGCCAAGCGCAAGGAAGGCGGCGTCGCCACCATCGCCGTCATCAGCTTCATCGGCATCATGCTGGCCGTGGCCGTCCTGATTAGCGTGATGAGCATCATGTCCGGCTTCCGCAGCGAACTGCTGGGCCGCATGCTGGCGTTCAACGGCCATATGTATGTGCAGGGCCAGGTCCTGACCTCGCCGGATCGCGAAGCCGCCCTTAAGCGCATCCAGGCCGTGCCCGGCGTCGCCAGCGCCAGTCCGCTGAACGAGGCCCAAAGCCTGATCCGCGTCGGCAGCTATACGACCGGCGCCATCGCCAAGGGCATCCGTCCTGAGGATCTGGCCAAGACCCAGTATGTCTTCGACAGCTTAAGCCCGCAGGAGCGCGCCAGCTTCGGCAAGGGGCCTTATGGCGGCGACCGCATTCTGGTCGGCGCGGCCCTGGCCAACTCCATGGGCCTGAGCGTCGGCGATCCTGTGACCCTGTATTCGCCGACCGGGGCCGACAGCGCCTTCGGCAACCTCGGCGGACTTGAGAAGACCTATTTCGTCGGCGGCCTATTCCGTTCGGGCGCCGCCGACTACGACCGCGCCTTCATCTTCATGCCGCTGGAGCAGCAGCAGCTCTTCTTCGGCAAGGAAGGCGTCTGGGACGCGATCGAGATCAAGGTGGACGATCCCGATCAGGTCGGCGCCCTGACCGCCGCCATACGCGACGCCGCCGGTCCCGGCTCGGTCGTCAGCGACTGGCGCGAGCGGCTCGCCGCCTTCTACGGCGCGCTGAAGGTCGAACGCGTGGCCATGAGCATCATTCTGGGCCTCGTCGTCGCCATCGCCGCCATGAACATCATCTCCGGCATCGTCATGCTGGTGAAGAACAAGGGCCGTGACATCGCCATCCTGCGCACCATCGGCGCCAGTCCCTCGGCGATCCTGCGCGTCTTCTTCATGGCCGGCGCCATGATCGGGGTTGCGGGCACCATCGCGGGCCTGATTCTGGGGCTGCTGTTCTGCTGGAACATCGGTTCGATCCAGCATTTCCTGGAGTTCGTCCTGCAGACCAAGCTGTTCGATTCCGACGTCTATATGCTGGACGCCATTCCGGCCCTGGTCGATCCGGTGGACGTGACCTGGGTGGCCTTCTGGTCCCTGTTGATGAGCTGTATCGCCAGCCTGCCGCCGTCCTGGAACGCGTCTCGCATCGATCCCGTGGAGGCGCTGCGCTATGAGTAAGGCTCCCATCCTTTCGGTGCGCGGCCTGACCCGTACCTATGACACCGCCCAAGGCGGCCTGACCGTGCTGAAGGGCGTGGATCTGGACGTCTATCCGGGCGAACTGGTCGGGCTGATCGGACCGTCGGGCTCGGGCAAGTCGTCGCTGCTGCACGCCGCGGGCCTGTTGGAAAAGCCCACCAGCGGCACGGTCGCCATCGACGGCGAACAGGTCGGCGATCTGGACGAGCGCGCCCGCACACGCCTGCGCCTGGGCCGGATCGGCTTCGTCTATCAGTTCCACCACCTGCTGCCCGAGTTCGATGCGCGCGACAATGTCGCCCTGCCGATGCGGATCGCCGGGGTGGCCCAGGACGAGGCGCGCAAACGCGCCGAGGTCACGCTGACGGCCCTGGGGCTAGGCGAACGCCTGACGCACCAGCCGGCTCAGCTGTCGGGCGGCGAACAGCAGCGCGTCGCCATCGGTCGCGCGCTGGCCAACGGCCCACGCCTGCTGCTGGCCGACGAGCCGACAGGCAATCTGGATCCGACCACCAGCCAATCCGTGTTCGAATCCCTGCGCAACTTGGCCAAGACCACGGGCGTCGCCGCCCTGATCGCCACCCACAATATGGAGTTGGCCGGCCATATGGACCGTGTCTTCGCCCTGAAGGACGGTCATCTGGAACAGCGCGAAGCTCAAAGCCACGCTTACTGATCAGCTGACGGCGGCGTCGCCCCAGATCGCTCGCAGGCGTTCGGGGCGGCGGCATCCGATCCGGTAGGCCTGATAGCTGGCGGCGTGGCGCTTGGCGTAGTTCTGGTGCTCCTCGCCGGCCGGCCAGAACCGCTGGGCGCCGACGACCGGCGTGGTGAAGCTCTTTCTCAACACCCGCATCGCCGCATCGCGCGAGGCGACGGCGTCCGCGCGCTGGGCCGCTGTCGCAAAGACGGCCGATCGATAGGACGGCCCTTGGTCGCAGAACTGACCGTTCGGATCGGTCGGGTCGATGGTGCGCCAATAGCGATCGACCAGAGTACGATAGCTGACCACGCGCGGATCGAAGATCACCTGCACCGCCTCCATATGGCCCGTGCCGCCGCGCACCACCTGCTCATAAGTCGGGTTGGCGGTATGGCCCCCGACGAAGCCGGACACGGCCGAGCGCACCCCCGGCACGTCATCAAAGGCCTTCTCCTCCGACCAGAAGCAGCCGCCGGCGAAGATCGCGGTCTGAAGCGCCGTCTGCGCCTCGGCCTGACGGGCCAGGGGCGCGCCGACCGCCAGCGCAACGACGGTCAAGGATGCAACGGCGGCGAGGGCGGTCGCGCGAAGGGACATGGTCTCATCTCCTGTTGCAATGACTACGACGGCGACGCGCAAACGGTTTCACCGAGAACGACTTGACCGGAACAAAACGCCAACATAGAACATTAGCAGAACATATCGGATGTCTCGGAGCCAAGGTCATGCCGCGTTTGATGAGGGATATGCTGTCGCTGGCGTCGTGCGGCGGTTTCGTATGGATGGTCTGGACCGTGGCGATCAGCGTCTCCGCCTGAGATCAGACGAATTGGACACTTTAGACGGTGTTTTTTCGCGGACCGTCTGAAGCCAGCGATCCACAGCCGATCGGTCGGGCGGCCGGTTTGCAATGGCCGCGCGACGCCCGATATGAGACTCAGGGTAGGTAGGGCTCGTTAGCGGGCCAGGGTCGAAGAAGGCGTGAAAGAGCCGGTGAACAGTCAGGGTTTTGTCCATCTGCGGGTCCGTTCGGCCTATTCGCTGCTGGAAGGCGCGATCAAGGCGGCCAAGGTCGGCAAGCTGGCGGCCGACGCCGGAATGCCGGCGGTCGGGGTGGCGGACCGGGCCAATCTGTTCGGCGCGCTGGAGTTTAGCCAGACGGCGAAGGATGCAGGCGTTCAGCCGCTCGTGGCCTGCGCCCTGCCGGTTTTCGGCATCGGCGGCCAGATCAACGCCCGCTGGGCCAAGGTTCCGACCGTGGTTCTGCTGGCTCAGGATACAGCCGGCTGGCTGAACCTGTGCGCCCTGTCGTCTTCCGCCTATCTGGACGCCGGAGAAATGGCCGAGCCGGGCGTGGCCTGGGAGCAGGTGATCGCCCGCTCCGAAGGCCTGATCCTGCTGTCCGGCGGCCCGGACGGACCGATCGATCCGCTGTTCGCCCAAGGCAAGAAGACCGAAGCCGCCGCCGCCCTGTCGGCGATGAAGGCGGCGTTCGGCGACCGCTTCTACGTCGAGCTGCAACGCCACGGGCTGGAGGACGAAAAGCGCGCCGAGCCGGGCCTCGTCGAATGGGCTTACGCCAACGATGTGCCGCTGGTCGCCACCAACGACGTCTATTACGCCAAGGCGGCGCAGGCGAAGTCTCACGACGCCCTGCTGTGCATCGCCGACGGCGCCTTCACCGGCCAGGAGGATCGCCGTCGCATCACCGGCGAACACTGGTTCAAGCCCGCCGCCGTCATGCGTGAGCTGTTCGCCGACCTGCCCGAGGCGTGCGACAACACCATCGACATCGCGCGGCGCTGCGCCTTTCTGGTCAATACGCACGCGCCCATCCTGCCGCGTTTCGATACCGGGGCCGGTCGCTCCGAGGCCGACGAACTGGCCCACCAGGCGCGCGAGGGGCTGAAGGTCCGCCTGACCGAGGTCACGCCGGCCGTGCCCGAAGAGGAATACTGGACCCGCCTGGAGTGGGAGGTCGGGATCATCCAGCAGATGGGCTTCCCCGGCTACTTCCTCATCGTGTCGGACTTCATCAAATGGGCCAAGACCCACGGCATTCCCGTGGGGCCGGGGCGTGGCTCCGGCGCCGGCTCGCTGGTCGCCTGGTCCCTGACCATCACCGATCTGGACCCGTTGCGGTTCGGCCTGCTGTTCGAGCGGTTCCTGAACCCCGAACGCGTCTCCATGCCCGACTTCGACATCGACTTCTGCCAGGAGCGGCGCGAAGAGGTGATCGACTATGTGCAGGACCGCTACGGCAAGGACCGGGTGGCCCAGATCATCACCTTCGGCACCTTGCAGGCGCGGGCCGTGCTGCGCGACGTGGGCCGGGTGCTGCAGATGCCGCTGGGTCAGGTCGACCGGCTCTGCAAGATGGTGCCGAACAATCCGGCCGCGCCCGTCACCCTGGCCCAGGCCATCGACATCGAGCCGCGCCTGAAGGAGGCGCGCGACGCCGAGCCGGCGGTGAAGACCTTGCTGGAAACCGCGCTGGAGTTGGAGGGGCTTTACCGCAACGCCTCGACCCACGCCGCCGGCATCGTCATCGGCGACCGGCCGCTGACGGAACTGGTGCCGCTGTATCAGGATCCGCGCTCCACCATTCCGGCGTCCCAGTTCAACATGAAATGGGTCGAGCCGGCGGGTCTGGTGAAATTCGACTTCCTGGGCCTGAAGACGCTGACGGTGCTGGATCGGGCGCGCGGCTATCTCGAACGGCGCGGCGCAGCCAAGGACTGGAACAGCCTGCCGCTGGATGATGCGCGCACCTATGAGCTGATGGCTTCGGGCCAGACGGTTGGGGTGTTCCAGCTGGAATCCCAGGGCATGCGCGACACCCTGCGCAAGATGCGGTGCGGCTCCATCGAAGAGATCACCGCCCTGATTTCGCTTTATCGGCCGGGTCCGATGGAGATGATCGACACCTATATCGACCGCAAGTTCGGGCGCGCCGAGGTCGATTATCTGCACCCCAGCCTGAAAGAGGTGCTGACCGAAACCTACGGCGTCATCATCTACCAGGAACAGGTGATGAAGATCGCCCAGATCCTGGCGGGCTACAGCCTGGGCGAGGCCGACCTGCTGCGCCGGGCCATGGGCAAGAAGAAGAAGGAGGAGATGGATTTCCAGCGCCTCCGCTTCGTCAAGGGCGCCGCCGAAAAGGCCGTGCCGGAATCGCAGTCCGGCTCCATCTTCGACCTGGTCGCCAAGTTCGCTGGATACGGCTTCAACAAGTCCCACGCCGCCGCCTACGCCCTGATCTCGTTCCAGACGGGTTGGCTGAAGGCCAATCAGCCGGTCGAGTTTTTCGCGGCGTCCATGAGCCTGGACTTGTCGAACACCGACAAGCTGGCG
>NZ_DAMBJX010000022.1:0-48522 GCF_032067225.1 Brevundimonas vesicularis
CGTCGGTATAGCCGTCCCCGCCCAGCGTATAGTTCAGGGCCACGACGTTGGCGGCGATCGGCACAACCCACTTCTCGGGCGCGCCGAAGTCCACCGCCCCGCCGTCGCGGGCCAGGGCCGCGCCCTGCCCCACGGTCGCGCGCGACTGGTCCTCCAGCACGCGGATGCCCTCGATCCCGCCGCCCGAGACGGCCTGATAGGTCGAGACCGTCAGACGCTTCAGCCCGGCCGCGTCGTGCAGGGGCTTCAAAACCGGCATGGCGGCCATGGTGGTGCAGTTGGGGTTGGCGATGATGCCCTTGGGCAAGTTGGCCAGGGCTTGGGGGTTCACCTCGGCGACCACCAGCGGCACTTCGGGGTCAGAGCGCCAAGCCGATGAGTTGTCGATCACCACCGCCCCGGCGGCCGCCACCTTTGGCGCCAGGGCCTTGGACGTCTCGCCGCCGGCCGAGAAGAAGACGATATCCAGACCGGCGTAGTCGGCGCTCGCCGCATCCTCGACCACGATCTCGGTCTCGCCGAAGCGGATCGTCGTGCCCGCCGACCGGGCCGAGGCGAACAGGCGCAGCGAGGCCAGCGAGAAGTTCCGCTCAGCCAGCAGCCCGCGCATCATCTCGCCGACGAGGCCGGTGGCGCCGACGATTCCCACGTGGGGCGGATTGGACGGGGAAAAGGACATGAAGGCGTCTCCTGACAGGATGGAGGCGCGGGGTTCAGCCGGATCGACCGCCCCGCGCATCGGCGGGGCTTGGGATCGGGTTTGACGCTAGACCGTGCGCGCACCCGAAACCGCCCCGCCGAAGCCGGTGGTTTTCAGGGTCATCGCTTTGGTCAGGCGCTGCGTCACGGCGACGCTCTCTAAGGGTGAGAACCGGTCGTGTAAACGGCCGACCACGGAAAAATCAACGCAGCAAGCATGATCGCGGGCTTGCCTGCGCAATAAAGCCGTCGATCTCGCCTCCCGTCATCCTCAAGCTTGACCCAAGGATGACGGAGCCGAAGGTTCGCGTATCAGACCTTCGACAGGATCAACGTGCCGTTGGTGCCGCCGAAGCCGAAGCTGTTGGACATGACGTGGGTCAGTTCGCCATCGTGGCGCTGGCGCAGGATCGGCATGCCTTCGAACGCCGGATCGAGATTTTCGATATGGGCGCTTTCGGCGGCGAAGCCGTTCTGCATCATCAGCAGACAGTAGATGGCTTCCTGGGCGCCGGCCGCGCCGAGCGAGTGGCCGGTCAGCGACTTGGTCGAGGAGATCATCGGCATCTGGTCGCCGAAGACGGCGCGCACGGCCTCCATCTCCTTGGCGTCGCCCACGGGCGTCGAGGTCCCGTGCGGGTTCAGATAGTCGATCTTCGGATTGCCGGCCTGTTCCAGCGCAATCTTCATGCAGCGCTGGGCGCCCTCGCCCGAGGGGGCGACCATGTCGTAGCCGTCGGCGTTGGCGCCATAGCCGGTGACTTCGGCGTAGATGGTCGCGCCGCGCGCCTTGGCCCGCTCGTATTCTTCTAGCACCACGATGCCGGCGCCGCCGGCGATGACGAAGCCGTCGCGGTTGGCGTCATAGGCTCTGGAGGCGACCGACGGATTGTCGTTGAAGTCCGAAGACATGGCGCCCATGGCGTCGAACATGTTGGACATGGACCAGTCGATGTCCTCGCAGCCGCCGGCGAAGACCACGTCCTGCTTGCCCCACTGGATTTGTTCGACCCCGGCGCCGATGCAGTGGGCCGACGTCGCGCAGGCCGAGCTGATCGAATAGTTGATGCCGCGCATCTGGAACCAGGTCGACAGCACCGCCGACGGGCCCGACGCCATCGCCTTGGGCACCGCGAACGGGCCGATGCGCTTGGGCGCGCCCTTTTCGACCGTGGTCGCGGCCGCTTGCAGGATCACCTGGGTCGAGGGGCCGCCCTCGCCGACGATCAGGCCGATCCGGTCATCCTTGATCTCGTCCGCCGTCATGCCCGACGACTTCAGCGCCTCTTCGAAGGCGATGTGGCCCCAGGCGGTGCCGTTGGCCAGGAAGCGGGCGGCGCGACGGTCGACCAGCTCTTCCCACGGGCCGATCTTGGGCGGCGCCCAGACCTGGCTGCGGAAGCCGTATTTGGCGTGGTCCGGGGCATGAACGACGCCCGAACGGGCTTCGCGCAGGGACTGGGTGACCTCCTCGGCGCCGTGGCCGATGGAAGAGACGATGCCCAGGCCGGTGACGACGACACGACGCATGGTGTTTCCTTCTTGATGCTTCCTGGTCCGAGGACCGTCCGCCTTGTTCGCGGTTATATAGGGGCGTTAACCGCCCGCCGCCTCATCCTTGGCGCCGAACAAGCCCACCCGCATGTCGTTGCAGGTGTAGATGACCTGGCCGTCGGCCTCCAGCACGCCGTCGGCGATGCCCATGACCAGCTTGCGGTTGATGACGCGTTTCAGGTTGATCTTATAGACCACCTTCTTGATGTCCGGGGTGACCTGGCCGGTGAACTTGACCTCACCGACGCCCAGGGCGCGGCCGCGGCCGGGACCGCCGATCCAGCCCAGATAGAAGCCGACCAGCTGCCACATGGCATCCAGGCCCAGGCAGCCCGGCATGACGGGGTCGCCGATAAAGTGGCACTGGAAGAACCAGAGGTCGGGATGGATGTCGAGTTCGGCCTCGACATAGCCCTTGCCGTGCTCTCCGCCGTCCGCATTGATCGTGGTGATGCGGTCGAACATCAGCATCGGCGGGGCGGGCAGCTGGGCGTTGCCGGGACCGAACAGCTCGCCGCGGCCCGAGGCCAGCAGGGCCTCATGATCGAAGGACGAAGGATATTGGGACTGGGTCAAGGCGCTTCCGTTTCTTGATACGTTGCGCGCGGGTTACACGACCGCGCTGCTTCGCTCAACAGCGTGCGGTCAGTTGCGACCCGTGCCCGCGGGGCGATTGGCGTTGCACAGCGCCCGCTCCTGGGTGCCGAAGACCGCCCGCTGGGCCACGAAACCCTCCAGCCGTCGCGCCCGGACCTTGCACCAGCCCTCCTCGCATTCGTCCAGCATCACCAGGGCGCGCGGCGACAGGCGCGCGCGCACCGACGCCGTCTCGGATCGGCCCGAGCGGATCGGCACTTCCTCGGCGGTCGTATTAAAGACATAACGCCGGCCCGATGACACCGTACGGTGGATCCAGGCCACGGCCCCGTCGGGATCGCAGATCTTGCGCCATTCCGTCGTCTCGGCGATCACCTGAACCGGCAGGCCGGCGGCCCGGTATTCCCACAGGATCGGATAATCCAGGCCCGGCCCCTGGCGTGCGCGGACGTGCGAGGACTTCAGCGAAATCCAGCGCGGCACCTCCAGCCCGGTGGGCGTCGGGCGGCCGTCGGGCATGGTCGCGCCGGCGCTCGCCATCACGCCGAGGCCGAGAATGGCTCCAACGAGGGCGATGCGGCGTCGCAGGCTTTGGAAGATGGCGGCGGCTTTGCTAGACACTGATTGGAACGACCCGTCGCGCGGGCTTTGATCCGTCTGAATCGCCGCCCGCTAACCAAGGCCGAGAATGTCCCCCCGCAAGCTTAAGGTCGTATTAACCAGACGCCTGCCCGACGCGGTCGAAACGCGTATGCGCGAGTTGTTCGACGCCGAGCTGAACCTGAAGGATCAGCCGATGGATCGCGCCGCCTTGCAGGCCGCCGTCCAGCGGGCCGAGGTTCTGGTGCCCACCATCACCGACGTCATCGACGCCGACCTGATCCATGGCGCGGGCGAGCAGTTGAAGATGATCGCCAACTTCGGCGCGGGGGTGGACCATATCGACGTCGATGCGGCCGTGGCGCGCGGCATCATCGTCACCAACACGCCCGGTGTCCTGACCGAGGACACCGCCGATCTGGCCATGAGCCTGATCCTGGCCGTCAGCCGCCGCATCGTCGAGGGCGCGCAGGTCGTGGCCGAAGGCCGGTTCGAGGGCTGGACCCCGACCTGGATGTGCGGACGCAAGCTTTGGGGCAAGCGGCTGGGCATCGTCGGCATGGGCCGGATCGGCCAGGCCCTGGCCCGTCGCGCCAAGGCCTTTGGGCTTCAGGTCCACTATCACAATCGCAAGCCCGTCCCGGCCTTGATCGAGGAAGAACTGGGCGCGACCTACTGGGACGATCTGGACCAGATGCTGGCCCGGATGGATATCGTCTCGCTGAACTGTCCGGCGACGAAGGACACCCACCATCTGCTGTCGGCCGAACGCCTGGCCCGGCTTCAGCCCCACGCCATCCTGATCAACACCGCCCGCGGCGAACTGATCGACGAGGCGGCCCTGGCCCAGGCGGTGGCCATGCGCGCCCTTTCCGGCGTCGGCCTGGACGTGTTCGAGAACGAGCCCGCCATCCATCATGGCCTGTTGGGCCAGTCCAATGTCGTGCTGCTGCCCCACCTGGGTTCCGCCACCCTGGAAGCGCGCCAGGACATGGGCGACCGCGTCATCGCCAACGTCATGACCTACCAGAACGGCCATCGCCCGCCTGACCGCGTCATCCCGGCAATGCTCTAGCCTGCCGCCAGCAGCCGCTCGGCCGCATCGGGATATTTCTGCGCCAGCCGCGCCGCCCAGTCGGCCTTGAGCGGCAGCGGCGCGCGCACCTCGCGGATGCGGCGTTCGACCAGGGCGGCGGCCTCGCGGTGCGCGGGCCAGTCCATCAGAAACCCCAGTGCCGTCTCGACATCGGCGTAGGTTGCGGCGTGAGCCAAGGCGCGGTCCAGCGCCTCCACGTCGTCGAAATCCGGCAGACGCGCCAGATAGGCCCGCAGCAACGGCGCGGACAGGTCACGCTCGAACATCGCCCAGCGCAGGTCCTGCGCCTCGTCCTTGCGGCCCTCGGCTTCCAGCAGGTCGATCGAGGTCGCCTCCCACGCCGGCGTCAGGACCGGCGGTCCGGCCTGCGGCGATCGCCCGAAGGTCCAGCGCCGGTTGCCCGCCGAAGGCTTGAGCGCCGCCTCCAGCGCCTGACGCGCTTCGGGCACACGGTCCGCGACCAGCAACCGCTTGGCCATCACCGCCGCAAAATCCGGCGAGCCCCGTTCCTCCGGCGTCGTCATCGACAGCCACAGGTCCAGATCGCCCGCCCGGTCCGCCAGCCGTCGCACGACCGCCCGCATGCCGCGCGCGGTGGATGTAGTATCGAGACGACCCAGCAGCCTCTTGGCCAGGTCAGCCGTCAAATCGACGCCGCCAGCGCCGATCCAACGGGCGTATTCGAGCGGTTGTCGCGCCACCGCCTCCGCCATCAGACCCACTGTGCTGTCGTCCGTCCGAACCGCATCCTCGGCGATCCGCCACAAATCCGCGGCAGCCGTTTCGAAGGCTGCGGCCAGTTCGCCCTTCTGATCCTTGACCCGAGACGACAGGCCGCGAAACAGATCGAACCAGCCGATCAATCGCTCCAACCCCATCGCCGGCGCGGCTTCGGCCAGATCCTCGACGATTGCAGCCCGCAGAATCTCCAGATCGCGCAGCAGGTCCGGCCGCTTTCGCCACGACACGCGCGCGCGGCTGGCGGCGATGGTGGTCAATCGTTTGTCGATTTCCAGGGCCAGCAGATCCGGCCCCGCTTCGGCCGCCATCACCAGCCTGAGCCGCCGCTTCAGGATCGCATCCGCATCCGCCGCCTGCATCAGCAGTTCGCCCAGACGCTCAGCGCCTAAGCCGCTGAGATTTGCGGCGTTCAGCCGTTTGGGCGAGGCGGGACGTCGGGCCATCAGGCCTCCTTTTCACAAGTCTGTCGGACCGAACTCACACGGCTGTCGAAAACCGCTGGCAGGGGAGGAACCGTCGTAAACGCGCTTCGTTTCCGGCGTCCTGATCGAGGAAGTGTGCGTTGGACTCCTACTACTGCATCGTCAACCTGCCGGGCGTTCCGGTGCGGGACATCTGCGTCCTCGACGCGGCGAACGACACGGCGGCCAATCAGGCGCTGGAGGCGATCGCCCGCAACTGGGTTGGGTTCGAAACCCTCTATCTCTATTGCGGCGAGCGTCTGGTGACGGTGCTCAGCAACCCGGCGCTGGGCTTCGCTCCGCCGCTGCCTGACTTGGATCTGGCCGACATCCATTTCGCGACGGCCGCCTGAGCGTCAGCCGCAGACCGGGCATTCCGGATCAGCGGCGACCCGCACGGTCCGCGCCGAGGCCGCCAGACCGTCATACAGCATCAGCCGTCCCGTCAGGGCCTCGCCCGCGCCGGTGATCAGCTTGATGACCTCAAGCGCCGCCATCGACCCGATCACGCCGGTCAGAGCGCCCACGACGCCGACGCGCGCACAGGTCTCCGCATCCGGCGGGATCTCGGGCACCAGGCATTGATAGCAGGGCTGGCCCGAAAACACCCCGACCTGCCCGTTCCAGCGGCCAAGCGCGCCCGACACCAGCGGCTTGCCCGCCGCAACGCAGGCCGCATTGACCCACAGCCGGGTCTGAAAATCGTCGGTCCCGTCCAGCACGATGTCGAAGGCTGCGATCCGCGCCGCCGCATTCTCGGCGGTGATCCGCTCGGCAAAGGTTTCGACCGAAATATGCGGATTGAGGCCGACCAGCCGTTCCGCCGCCGCCTCGACCTTCGACCGACCGATCTGCGCCGTCGAAAAGGCGATCTGCCGCTGAAGGTTGGACAGGCCCACAACGTCGTCGTCGATCAGGCCCAGCGTACCGACGCCCGCCGCCGCCAGATAGAGCGCCGCCGGCGACCCCACGCCGCCCGCGCCGACGATCAGCACCCGCGCGCGCTTCAGCGCCTGCTGCCCGGGTCCGCCCACTTCGGACAGGACCAGATGGCGCGCATAGCGTTCGACTTCGTCTTCAGAAAAGATCACCGCCCTATTTAGCGCCGCAGAGGTTCCGGCGCGAGGGGCCTGTCGCCTAGCGCCTCAGGCGGCCATCCGGACGTGTTCGCACGACAGCAGCTTTTCCAGACCCGCGCTGGACAGATCGCTCAGGCGCCGTCCGCGCAGAATGTCGGCGGCCTGCTGGGTGCTGAGGGCGCACAGCCGTGCGGGTTCGCGCATCCGCCGCTGCATGACGGGTCGATCATCCAGGACGCGAATGTTGTGATGACGCGGATCTTTCCAGAGGCGAGACATCAAGCGATCCAGGTCCGCACGGGCGCCCTCGATGACTTGGGCCGCCTCGCCCTCGTGGAACAGCATGGCGCTGCCGATCTCGTCGCGGCGATTGTTTCGCTCCGACGCGCCGAGGATTTCGGCAAGCGATTGGGTCGTGTGGTTCGCACCACCGATCATTTCACTCACGAAAACGACACGATAAAGCAAAACCTGGCCCTCAATTTTGAAGAACCGCGAAAGCGGATTGCGCCTTCTAGCCAATATTGGGGTCAAAATAAGACAGCGTTACACCGACGCGCGACAGACTTGATGCCGACGCTCGGCCGCGCCATCTGATCGTCATGACCCAGACCGCATCGAACTTCCCCGATTGGCACGGCACCACCATTCTGGCGGTGCGCAAGAACGGACGCACCGTGATCGCTGGCGACGGCCAGGTTTCGATGGGCCCGACCATCGTCAAGGGCGCCGCCCGCAAGGTGCGCACCTTGGCCGGCGGCAAGGTGCTGGCCGGCTTTGCCGGCGCTACGGCCGACGCCTTCACCCTGATCGAACGGCTTGAGGCCAAGCTGGAGCAGTATCCGGATCAACTGGCGCGCGCCTGCGTCGACCTCGCCAAGGACTGGCGCACCGACCGCTATCTGCGCCGGCTGGAGGCCATGCTGTTGGTGGCGGACAAGTCGTCCATCTTCACCGTGACGGGCGTCGGCGATGTGCTGGAGCCGGAATATGGCGTCGCCGCCGTGGGTTCGGGCGGCAACTACGCCCTGTCGGCCGCCCGCGCCCTGATCGAGGAAACCGATCTGGACGCCGAACAGGTCGCGCGCAAGGCCATGAAGATCGCCGCCGAAATCTGCGTCTACACCAATGGCAATCTAACCGTGGAAACGCTTCGGGCCTGACCCGTCAGGCGGGTCAGATCACTTCGGCAATCAGGCCCAGTGCCTTGGCCTCCTGGGCCTCGATGTACCAGTTGGCAGGGGCGCGTTTCAGCACTTCCTCCATCGTCACCGACGATCCGCGCACCAGGTTCTCGAAACCTTCGTTCTGGATGGCGATGGAGTGTTCCAGCTCGTTCAGCATGGCGCGAACCGAGGCGATGCAGGTCGTCAGCGGCCCCGTGACGTGCAGTTGCGTGTCCATCTTGCGCTCGTGGATCATCACCCGGGCGCCGCGCGTCAGATAGCGGTTTTCCACCGCAAAGAAGCTCATGAAGGTGGCGCCGGCGGAATAGATCGCCGCCTTGCCCAGAAAGACCAGCCGGCGGGACGGATTGATGTCGCTTTGAAAGCGCACATCCTCGCCCATCATGCGCGCCACCTCCGGATCACCGCCCAAGGTCGACAGTTCGATGACAGTCAGCCCGGTGTCGGGCGCTTCCGCCATCTGCTGGCGAAAGCGGTCGTACATGGCGTAATCGACCGCGCCGGCAAGCAGGATACGTGGCGTATCGAACGCTTCGGCGGTCAGAATGCCGCTTGGCGCAGCGTCGGACATTAAAGCTCAGCCGCAGAGGCGGCGTCGTCGCTGACGGGATAGCCCTGCGCCGACGCCCAGGACCGGGCTTCACGGATCGAGAAGAAGGCCTGGTTCTGCAAGCGGCGCGATCCGGCGTCATCGATCAGTTCGCACTCCCACCACCGGATCGTGCGGCGATCTGAGGTGTTGCAGGTGCGCGGAACGAGAAGGGCGTGGGGCGTCATGCGCCATCAACGAAAAATCCGCACAGCGGTTCCGCCGAGATCAGGATTTCGTCTTTAGGAACAGACCATTGCATGGCGCCGACGGACGCTGTCTTCACGTCAGCCGCCGTGCAGAATTTGCGATCAAGGGCGCCTTGGCTTAAGCGCGCGCCATGACCGACGCCGCGCCTCCCCGCCCCCTCGCCCGCAATCCGCGCGGCTTCGCCGACAAGCGCGGCCGTGACCTGACCGCCGAGCGGCGCATCGTCGCGCGCGTGTCCGAGGTTTATGAGCGCTGGGGCTTCGAGCCGCTGGAGACGCCGGCCTTCGAATATGCCGATGCGCTGGGCAAGTTCCTGCCCGACGCCGACCGGCCGAATGAGGGCGTCTTCGCACTGCAGGACGACGCCGGATCGGACGAGCCGGGCGAATGGATGGCCTTGCGCTACGACCACACCGCGCCCCTGGCCCGGTTCGCGGCCCAGACCTGGGAAACCCTGCCCAAGCCGTTCCGCCGCTATGCCTATGGTCCGGTCTGGCGGAACGAGAAGCCCGGCCCCGGTCGCTTCCGCGAGTTCTGGCAGTGCGACGCCGACACCGTCGGCTCGGACCGGCCTGAGGCCGACGCCGAGATTATCGCCATGGGCTGCGAAGGCCTGCGCGCCGCCGGGCTAGACGCTGGCCAGGCCCAGATCCGCGTTTCGAACCGCAAGCTGTTCGACGGCCTATTCGACGCCGGCGGCGTGACCGAAGCCGGTCAGCGACTGACCGCCCTGCGCGCCATCGACAAGTTCGACCGCCTGGGCTGGGAGGGCGTGGTCCAGCTGCTAGGCGAAGGGCGTCTGGACGACTCGGGCGACTACACCAAGGGCGCCCAGCTGCCCGCCAAGGTCACGGCCGCCATCGAGGCGTTTCTGGCCTCGGCCAATACCCCCGGCCTGTCGCGGGCCGAGACGCTGGACGCCGTCGCACGCTCCGGCGACCTCGGCGCGGCGGGCGAGGCGGCGCTGAAGGAGCTGGCGGCCATCGACCGGGCGCTGGCCGCCATGTCGGTCGGTCAGGACGCCGTGAAGTTCGATCCGACCATCGTGCGCGGCCTGGAATATTACACCGGCGCAGTGTTCGAGGCCGAGCTGCTGCTCGACACGGTTGACGACAAGGGTCGTCCCGTCCGCTTCGGCTCCATCGGCGGCGGCGGTCGCTATGATGATCTGGTCGCCCGCTTCACCGGCCAGAGCACGCCGGCGACCGGCTTCTCCTTCGGCGTCTCGCGTCTGGCCTCGGCCCTGCGCGCGGCGGGACGGGGCGCCGAGGACGCCGTGCGCGGCCCCGTGGTCGTCATCGTCTTCTCCGAGGATGACATGGCTCATTATCTGACCGCCGTCGCCGAACTGCGCGCCGCCGGGATCGCCGCCGAGCTCTATCTGGGTCGCGCTGGCATGAAGGCGCAGATGAAATACGCAGACCGGCGCGGCGCCCCGGCTGTCGTCATCCTGGGCGGAGACGAGATCGCCGCCGGCGAGGTCACGATCAAGGATCTGGACGCCGGCCGCGCCGCCGCCGCCGCCATCACGGACAACGACGCCTGGAAGGCCGAACGCCCCGGCCAGATGAAGATCGCCCGCGAAGGCCTGGTCGCCGCCATAAAGTCCATTCTCGAATAAGCTTCGACAATGGACCGCCTCTAAAATGGGTTATCAGTGATAAGTCGAAGAAAGTTCGACTCTTGTGAAACCGGTCGTTGACGACCGACCGGCCCTTGCGTCAAATGACCTCACTCGAGGGCAAGCGTTGCTCAAGCGCGCAGCACTCGAAGGCGTTTCGGGGAGGAAACGTCCGCTCTTTAAAGAGCGCGAAAGCCCGCTGCGATGTATCCCCCGCAGCGGGCTTTTTCGCGTCTGGAGCCCAGACAAATCATGAAAAAATCTCGACAAATTCTCTATGCGACGTCGAGATCGAGCATCTGGTTCTCGATATGGAAAAAGGCCGGGGCGAACCCCGGCCTTTCCATTCTCGAACAAGCGTCGCCCTACCAGAGGCGGACGCGTTCCTCGGGCGTCAGATAGTATTTCGTGCCCGGCTGAACGTCGAAGGCGTCGTACCAGGCATCGACGTTGCGCAGCGGGCCGATGACGCGGAACTGAGCGGCTGAGTGCGGGTCGGTGGCGACCTGCTGCTTCAGCGCCTCGTCGCGGTACTTCGACTGCCAGACCTGAGCCCAGCCGTAGAAGAAGCGCTGGTCGCCGGTCGTTCCGTCGATCACGGGCGCCGGCTGACCGTTCAGCGACAGATGATAGGCTTCCAAACCGACGGCCACGCCAGACGCGTCGCCGATGTTCTCGCCCATCGTCAGGCCAGGGTTGATGTGATAGCCGGCGATCGGCTCATAGGTCGCATATTGCGCGCCCAGCCGCGCCGTCAGGGCCTCGAAGTTGGCCTTGTCTTCCGGCGTCCACCAGTTGCGCAGCACGCCGTCGCCGTCCGACTTGGAGCCCTGGTCGTCGAAGCCGTGGCCGATCTCGTGACCGATCACGCCGCCGATGCCGCCATAGTTGACCGCCGCATCGCCATTCGGATCGAAGAAGGGCGGCTGCAGGATCGCGGCCGGGAAGACGATCTCGTTGTTGGCCGAGTTGTAGTAGGCGTTGACGGTCTGCGGGGTCATGCCCCACTCCGACTTGTCGACCGGCTCGTTCAGACGGGCCAGATCATAGTTCCACTCGAACAGGCCGCGGCGTTCGGCGTTGCCGACCAGGTCGTTCGCGCGGATGTCCAGGCCGGAGTAGTCGCGCCACTTGTCGGGATAGCCGATCTTGACGGTGAACTTGCGCAGCTTCTCCTGCGCCGCCGCCTTGGTCTCGGTGCCCATCCAGGTCAGGTTGTCGATCCGGTGCGACAGGGCGGTGCGCAGATTGGCGACCAGTTCTTCCATCTTGGCCTTGGATTCGGCCGGGAAGTACTGGGCGACGTAGAGACGGCCCGTGGCCTCGCCCAGCGATCCTTCAGCGAAGGAGATCGCGCGCTTTTCGCGGGTGCGCTGCTCAGGTTGACCCGACAGATCGCGCGAACGGAACTCCCACTGAGCGTCGGCGAAGCGCTTGGACATCAGCGGCGCCATGTCGTCGGCGGTGTGGAAGGCCTGCCAGGCCTGCAGCAGTTCGACCGGCGTCTCGGCGTAGATGGCCGCGATCTTGGGCATGGCCGTGTCTTGACGCACAATCAGGCGCGGCACGCCGCCCAGCTTGGCCGCATCGTAATAGGCCTGCCAGGCGAAGCCCGGCGCGTCCTCGGCCAGCTTGGCGATGGTGAACTCGTTATAGGTCCGGTCGCGGTTGCGGTTCTCGACCGGGGTCCAGTGGGCCTCGGCGATCTTGGTTTCCAACGCGACGATCTGGGCGGCGGTCTCGGTCGGGTTGGTCCAGCCGATCATCTCCAGCATCCGGCCGACGTAGGCCTGATACTTCTCTTTCTTGTCGGCGAAACGGGCGTCCAGATAATAGTCGCGGTTCGGCAGGCCGATGCCCGACTGGCCCGTCGAGACGACGTAGCGGGTCGGTTGCTTGGAATCGATCGTGATGCCGGTGCCGAAGAAGGACGAGCCGAAGCGGCCGGCCGTCTGGCCCATATAGACGGCCATCTTGTCATGGCTGTCGGCGGCGCGGATCGCGGCCAGATAGGGTTGCAGCGGCTGGGCGTCCAACTGCTCGATGCGCGCCTCGTCGATGTAGGAGCGATAGGCGTCGGCGACCTTGGCCTCGTCCGATCCGGGCGTCAGGTCGGTGCGGTTGGCCAGGCCAAGCACCAGTTCCTTCATGCGGTTGTCCGACAGCTCGCGCAGCAGGGCGAACGAGCCGTAGCTGGTGCGGTCCGACGGAATGACCAGCTTTTCCAGCGCCTTGCCGTTGGCGTACTGGAAGAAGTCGTCGCCCGGCTTCACCGAGGTGTCGCGGCCGGCCAGGTCGAAGCCCCAGGTTCCGTAGCGGGGCGCCTCTGTGCCCTGCCAGCCGGCCGCCGTCTCTTCGCCCGAGAACAGCGAAACGAGGGTGCAGGCGTCGTCGATGCAGGCGTGGTCGTGACCGATATCCTGAGCCAGGACCGAGCTGGCGGGCAGAAGAAGGGCGCCGACGGCGGCCCCGATAAGCAGACGTTTCATCACTATGTCCCTGTTCCCACCCGGCATCTGGATGGTTCGGCGCAGACCCTAGTCCGGCGAGGGGGGGTGTCGCCTTAAAAAAAGTTCATGATTCCGATGCGACCTCTCGCCACGGCGCGGGTATCGGAGTCAGATACGCCGAAGCAAAGGAGGGCGGATGCACGGTCAGGGCGGCGACTATAAGGATCTGGTGGTCTTCTTGGCGGCCGCTGGCGTCATCGTGCCCCTGGTCAATCGGCTGAAGGTCAGCCCCGTTCTGGGCTTCCTCGCTGCGGGCGTTTTGCTGGGGCCGGACGGCCTGGGGCGATTTGCGCAAAGCCTGCCCTGGCTGTCGTGGCTGACCATCGGCGATCCGGGCCAGTTGGCGCAGCTGTCGGAACTGGGCGTCGCCTTCCTGTTGTTCATGATTGGTCTGGAGCTGTCGTGGGAGCGGCTGCGCGCCATGCGCCGGCTCGTGTTCGGCCTGGGGCTGATGCAGGTCGTCGTCTGCACCGCCGTGCTGGCGGGCGGCTTCATGCTGATGGGCCAGACCCTGGCCAGCGCCGTGGTGCTGGGCATGGGCCTCGCCCTGTCCTCGACGGCCGTAGTGATGCCCGTTCTGGCCGAGCGGGGGCGGCTGAAGGGGACGGTCGGCCGTTCCACCTTCGCCATCCTGCTGGCTCAGGATCTGTCGGTCGCCCCGATCCTGATCACCGTCACCGTCCTGGCGGCCCTGGCCCAGCAGGGCGGCGCCCTGGATCCCGCCGTGCTGGGGCGCGCCCTGTTCACCCTGGTTCCGGCCGCCATCGGCCTGGGTCTGATGGTGCTGCTCGGGCGCGTGGTGCTGCGGCCGATGTTTCGATCGGTCGCCAAGGCGCGCAAGGCCGACCAGGGCGGCGAACTCTTCGTCGCCGCCTCCCTGTTGGTGGTGGTCGGGGCCGGTCTCGCCGCCCAGGCCAGCGGCCTGTCGATGAGCATCGGCGCGCTTGTCGCCGGCGTGCTGCTGGCCGAGACCGAGTTCCGGCGCGAGGTCGAGGTTTCAATCGAACCGTTCAAGGGGCTTCTGCTGGGCGTCTTCTTCGTCGGCGTCGGCCTGGGTCTGGACCTGGACGCCATCGCCGCCGATCCGGTCGGCGTCTTCGGTCTGGCCCTGGCCCTGACGGTCGTGAAGACCGGCGTCATCTTCAGCCTGGCGCGTTTCTGGGGCCTGGGCGCCCGCCCGGCGCTTGAGACGGCGCTCGTTCTGGCGCCGGCGGGCGAGTTCGCCTTCGTGGTCTTCGCCACCGGCCTAGTCGAGGGGCTTGCGCCGCCGCAGCTGACCAACACCGTGGCCCTGTCGGCGACCGTCAGCATCTTTTCGATCCCCCTGCTCGCCCTGCTGGGCCAGAAGCTGGCGCGCAAGTCGGCAACCGCCGGCCATCCCGTCGAGCTTCCAAAGCTGGAGGCGGCGAACGGCGCGGTCATCATCGTCGGCTTCGGGCGCGTCGGCCGTTTGATCGGGGAAATGCTGAAGGCGCACGATCAGCCCTTCATCGCCCTGGACACCGATGCGGGCGCCGTCGCTGCGGGCCGACGTGACGGATTCGATGTCTTCTATGGCGATGCGGGGCGGCGCGAGATGCTCCAGCACTGCGGCGTCCAGTCCACCCGCGCCTTGATCGTCACCATGGACGCGCCGACGAAAGTGGACGAGGTGGTCACCACGGCGCGGTCGATGCGCGACGACCTGATCCTGATCGCTCGTGCGCGCGACGATCAGCACGCCATTCGGCTGTATGGACTGGGCGTCACCGACGCCGTGCCGGAGACGACCGAGGCCAGTCTGCAGCTGGCCGAAAACACCCTGGTCGATCTGGGCGTGCCCATGGGCCTGGTGCTCGCCTCGGTCCACGACCGTCGCGATCAGTTTCGCAAGGCCTTCCAGTCGGCCATCCCGATCGAGCGTCGCAATCGGCCCAGCCGCGCGCTGCGCCGCACGCTACGCCTGGCGCGCGTCGACCCCGCGCCGGAGTAAGCGAAGCCCCTTACAGACCGGCGCCGGACCCATTTTCGTCATGGTTCCGTGATGCAAGCGCGCCTCTCCATGACTGCATCTGCGGAGCAGAAGCGCCCTTTCGGTTCGATCCAAGGGCTCAGATATTCATTCGAGGTTGCTGCCGGGCCCGCCCCGACCAGAGACCGAAAGTAGAGTAAAAGCCTGATTATATGACAGATACCGTCGCCTCCCTCGCTGTCGAGCCCCGCTTGAACCGCCGCCAGGCCGCCAAGATCCGCACGCGACAAAAGGTTCTGGACGCCGCCCGCTCGCTCTTCGCCGAGCGCGGCTATGAGCCCGCCACGATCCGCGACATCGCCAAGGGCGCGGGCATGTCCACCGGCGCCGTGTTCGCCAACTTCCAGGACAAGGCCGAACTGTTCGAAGCCGTCCTGACCGAAGACATGACGCGTCTGGCCGAGGTGGTCGAGGCCGCGGCGCCTGAAGGCGAGCCCGTCCGCCAGCGCCTGGTCAGCGCGCTGAGCGCCGGCTACCACTCCTCGCTGGACCAACTGCCCCTGTTCCAGGCCATCGTGGCCCGCTCGTGGTTCCAGCCCCTGGCCGCCGAAATGCGCGCCCGCGCCGCGACCAAGAACCTGCTGCTCGCCATCAGCAACATCCTTCAGGATGCAGTGGCCAAGGGCGAACTGTCCAAGGACGCCGACAGCCGTCTGCTGGTCGAGCTGATCTGGGACGCCTATCTGTCGAACTATCGCCGCGCCGCCTATGACGAATGGGACGCGCAGGCCCTGTCGGATCATATGGGCAAGCAGATCGACGTGATCCTGGCCGGCGCCATCGCCGCCAAATAAGCCAGAGCAAAGCCGCTTATCGAAAGGCCGGGTCCGCCAGCGCGGGCTCGGCCTTTTTGGTGAGCGTCAGGTCCGGCGTTTCAGGGTGACGTAGAAGGCGCCGTTTCCGCCGTGCTTCTGGTGGGCGATGGTGAAGCCCGACACCACGCCGCGCAGTGCGGGCGAATGCATCCATTCCGCAAAGGCCGAGCGGATCACCCCGCCGCCCATCCGACCCTGTCCGGTGATGACCAGCACCGCCCGCATTCCGCGCGTCTGGCAGGATGTCAGGAAGCCTCGAAGCCGATCCTCAGCCTCGAACCGGCCAAAGCCATGCAGGTCGATGCGCGCCTCGATGGGATCGCGTTCGCGCGACAGCCGCTGCTTGCGGCGCGGCTCCAGATCCTCGGGCGCGGGCTTGGGCTTGTTCGGCGAGGGTCGCTTTTCCGCCGGTGGCGCGACAGCGGTGCGTTTGGGAGACGCCTTGACCAGGGGGCGCGGGCGCTCGATCGGCGTCACCACGATCTCGGGAGGCGTTTCGGCGCCGGGCGTAACGCGGGCGGCCTTGCGCGTCCTCGGCGTCACGACCGATCCGGCCACGCGGGTCCAGATGCGACGGTCTTCGGGCGTCAGTCCGTTTTCGTCACGGCTCGGGCCCTTTCGCCTCATGCCTCGCCGTCGTCCTCGATGGTGTCGCCGGGCCCTGGCTCGTGCGCCAGCAGATCGCCGGGCTGGCAGTCCAGCTCGCGGCACAGGGCGTCCAGGGTGGAGAACCGAACCGCGCGCGCCTTGCCCGTCTTCAGGATCGACAGGTTCGCCACCGTCACCCCGACCCGGTCGGCGAGTTCGGTCAACGACATGCGGCGTTCCACGAGGACGCGGTCGAGCTGGACGCGGATGGCCATGCGGAAATCCTACTTCGAAACGGCTCAGATCGTCAGTTCGGATTCGCGACGCAGGCGCGCGCCCTCACGGAACACCTCCGCCAGCACGAAGACGATGAGCACGGAAAAGATGGGGGTCAGCAGTTCGCCAAAGCCCTGCGGATCCATGACGCCGGGCGCCAGCCGCTTGGCGACGAAGCCCTGGGCCACCCAGACGCCGCCGGTCACAACCGCCAGGGTCAGGCCGATCTGGCGCAGACGGCGCACGTTATCGGGCTGGAACGGGTCGCCCATGGTCAGGGTGCGGATGATGCGACGCAGGCTTCGCAGGATCAGCATGAACCCGCCGAAATAGGCGGTCGCGGCGCCCAAGCCGAACAGCAGCAGGGTGCGCGTCAGCGGCAGTTGCTTGCCGCCGGAATCCCCGCTGACGGTGATATTCACATTGTCCAGGGGAATGAAGATCGCGGCGATGACCAGCAGCAGCAGAATGCCGGTGATCAACCAGAGAAGGATATAGGCGACGTCCAGAACCACCTTCAACACGCTGGACACCGAACCTGGGCCTAGCGCCTTGATCGGTGCGCCCAGCCAGTTCGGAACGCTTGCCTCGCCTCGCTTCAGCGGATTTGGCGGCAGGGGCAGGCGCATGGTCTTTTTGATCTCAAGCCGGGGAAGGCGGGGCGATGGCCACGCGGGGTCCGGCGAACCCGCGCGCGGCTCTATACATCGCGGTCTTCATGCAGGTCGTCAAAGCTCCAGTGATCGAAAAGAGAGGGATCAAAGGGCTTGGAACAGGGTGACGACCAGGGCGGTGGGCAGGGCGGCGATCAGAACGGTGCTGACAAAAGCAGCGCCGACCTTGTCGAGCCACATCGAGGTGTTCATCGTATGCATTGTGGTTCTCCGTCTTTCGTGTTTGGGCGATTATCGCCGTTTGGATTTGTTAGCCGCATGATCATTCCCGGTTTTCCGGAAGTCCTGAACGCTGCGACCTCGTTCCTGACGATCAATAGATAGGCCGTGCGGGCGAAAAAGGCACGTTACATATCGTTTAACGATATTAAACTTTGGCAATAGACTGTTTCAGGAGCGTGATCGACGATGAATCTCAAGCTTATCAAGGGGATGCGGATCGTCGTGGCGACGCACAACGCCGGTAAGGTTCCCGAAATCTCGGCGCTGCTCGGCGGAAATTACGAACTTGTCACCGCCGGCCAGCTGAACCTGCCCGAACCCGACGAAACGGAGAGCACCTTCACCGGCAACGCCATGCTGAAGGCGCGCCACGCGGCCGAACTGTCGGGAGAGGTTTCGCTGGCCGACGATTCCGGCCTGTCGGTCGCGGCGCTGGATGGCGCGCCGGGCATCTTCTCTGCGCGCTGGGCCGGGCCGGGCAAGGATTTCGCCGTCGCCATGAAGAAGGTCGAGGAGCGGCTGGAAGAGATCGGCGCGACGGACCGCACCGCCTGGTTCACCTCGGCCCTGGCGGTCGCCTGGCCGGACGGCCCCTGCGTCGTCGTCCAGGGCGAGGTTCACGGCCAGCTGACCTTCCCCCCACGCGGCGATCGCGGGTTCGGCTATGACCCGCTCTTCATTCCGAATGGGGGCGATCAGACCTTCGGCGAGATGGAGCCGGCGGCCAAGGACGCCATCAGCCACCGCACCGTCGCCTTCGCCAAGCTGAGAGCCGCCCTGATTGACTGATCCGCTTGATCCGGGATCGGACGTCGGCCTCTACGTCCACTGGCCCTATTGCGCGCGCATCTGCCCCTACTGCGACTTCAACGTCGTGCGCGATCGCGGGCGCACCGAGGAACAGGCCGGGCTGGTCGAGGCGATCCTGGCGGATCTGCACGCCCAGAGAGATCTGACAGGTCCGCGACGACTGGCCTCGGTCTTCTTCGGAGGCGGCACGCCGTCGCTGATGGCGCCCGACGCCGTCGCACGCATCGTGGCGGCGGCCCGCGACCTGTTCCCGCCCGCCGACGACATCGAGATCACGCTGGAGGCCAATCCCACGGACGCCGAGGCCGGCCGGTTCGCCGCCCTGGCCGACGCCGGAATCAACCGCCTGTCGATGGGCGTTCAGGCGCTAGACGACGCCGCCCTGCGTTTTCTGGGTCGCGACCATTCGGCGGCCGAGGCCCTGCGCGCGGTCGATCTGGCCCGCCGCGCCTTCGACCGTCTGTCCATCGACCTGATCTACGCCCGACCGGACCAGACGCCTGAAGATTGGGCCGCCGAACTGACGGCGGCGCTGGCGCTCGGTTTCGAACACGTCTCGCCCTACCAGCTGACCATAGAGCCGACGACCGCCTTTGGCCGGGCCTTCGCACGGGGAACCCTGACCCCGCCGGACGAGGACCGGGCCGCCTCCCTTTACGAAACCACCCAGGAGGTCCTCTCGGTCGCCGGCTTCGAAGCCTATGAAGTGTCCAACCACGCGCGCGGTCCCGCCGCCCGGTCGTCGCACAATCTGCATGTCTGGCGCGGCGGCGACTATCTGGGACTTGGCCCCGGCGCCCATGGCCGGCTGACGCTGGACGGCGTCAGGACCGCGACCGTCGCCCACCGCCGCATCGCCGACTATGTGGCAGGCGTCTCGGACCGTACGCCCTGGTCCGAGCGCGACGCCCAGAGTGCGCCCGACGCCGCCGAAGAACGGCTGCTGCTGGCCCTGCGCACCACCGAAGGCGCGCCTGCAACCCTGCTGTCAGCGCTCGGCCTGTCGGCAGAACGCGCGCCGGTCGCGGACCTGATCGCCGACGGATTCCTGATGCTGAAGGCCGAGCGACTGATCGCCACCGAGCGCGGCCGCCCTGTGCTGGATGGCGTCCTGAAGGCGCTGCTGACCTAGCCCTTCTTCAGCCCCAGCATTGCCAGCCAGCCGCCGCTGGTCAGCAGAGCGACATCCAGCAGGGCCAGCGGCAGGGGCGTCGAAACCGGCGCGGCGATGAAGCGCGAGCGCCAGTCCGGGCCGAACTTGGCCTTGTAGCTGCGCAGACCCTGGAAGCCGTAGAGCGCCCCGCCCTCTTCGAACACCAGGGTGCCGACACGGGCGAAGACCGGCGCGATGCGACGATCCTCCAGCCCGGCCAGCGGCGCCATGCCCAGGTCGAAGCTGGCCAGGCCTTCCGCCTTGGCCCACTGGGCGCAGCGAATGAAAAGATAGTCCATCACCCCATGCGGCGCGTCCGGCCGATGTCGCATCAGATCCACCGCCGCCTCGTCCGGCGAGGTCAGCAGATTGGCGAAGGCGACGATGCGGCCGCCCTCCTTGACCACCGCCAGCGGCGTCAGGTCCAGATAGTCGACGTCGAAGCGCCCCAAGGAGAAGGATTTCTCCGAGCCCTCGTGCATGGCCAGCCAGGCGTCCGAAATCTCGCGCAGCTCGTCCGCGATCGCTGCGGCCGAACCGGGCGGAAGAACCTCGAACGAGGAGCCTTCACGCTCGGCGCGATTGATGGCTGTGCGAAGGTTCTGCTTGCCCTTGCCCTCGATGGAGAAGCGGTGGGCGTCAATCACGGCCGTCTCGCCGACCTTGCGCACCGCCAGCCCCATGGTCGCAAGATCGCCCAGCACCTCTTCGCTGACCGAATAGAAGACCGCCGCCCCACCATAACTGTCGGCCATCTCGGCGAAGGACCACAGCAACTCCAGCCGTTCGCTCTTGAGCCCGGCCGGTTCGCCCATGGCGATCCAGCGCCGGCCTCGCACGCGATAGGCCAGGAAGCTGGAACCCGACGGGCTGAACATCAGCGCCTTGTCGCCCAGCATGGCCAGCCAGGCCTCGGGCGTGGCCGTATCAGCCGTCTGCAACGCCTGGAGCGCGCGATCGATGTCGGCCTTGCTGGCCGGTCCGTGACTGTGGGCGCCCGGCGAGCTCAGCAGCGAGCGCCCGGCCACCACCAGCGTCAGGATCGCCAGAACCAGCCCGGCCCGCAGGAAGCCGGACGCCTGGCGATCGCTGAGGAAGCGCCACCACAGCTCGTCATTATAGGCCACGTCGCGATAGGCGAAGAAGCCCAGCCACAGCATGGCCGCCACCACCGCCGTCAGCAGCAGCAGCCAGCTGGGCCGCAGCGGCTCGCTGAGACGCGAGCGCCGGTTGAAGGCCGTGCGGCACGGCGCCAGGAGCGCGGCCACGACCAGCAAATCCGTCGCCTGTTCCCAATCCAGCCCCTTCAGCACCGAAAACACCGCCCCGGCCGCCAGGACCAGCAAGGCGGCCCAATAGGCGCCGCGCCGACGCCGCCACAGACCGGCCGACAAGAGCAGAAGAAGGAAACCGGCGATGCTGCCGACAAAGTGCGACAGGTCGATCAGGATGGGAGAGACGACGCCTGTCAGCTGGCGCAGCCGGCTGTCGAACTCGGGCGTGACCGCAGAGGCCAGCATCAGCGCGCCTGCGCCAAAGGCCAGCACCGCAAAGATCTGAGGGGTCAGTTCGAAGGCCAGGCCCGCCAGTCGGCGGATCAGACCGGATGTGTGCCGGGGGCGGCTGGACAAACGTGGCCTCTCGAATCGCGGATCGCCCGAACATAGACCAAGAATCGTCCAACCGGGGCGCTGCCAAGGTCATTTCGGGGCATACGAAACAATCCGTAACAGAGCGAGTATATAGGGGTGCGGGCGTCGGGCCCGTGCAACTGGGGATGACCCATGACCATCAAGACCGCTCTTCTGGCTGGCGCCGCCGCCGCCTTCATGACCGCCGCGCCGGCTCTGGCGCAAGAAACGACGCCCGCTCCCGCCGCCGCGCCTGCCGCCGCTGCGTCCTCGCAGCAATCGCTGTCGCTGAACCCCGGATCGAGCGTTTCCGGTCCTGATGGCGAGCTGGGCAAGCTTGAGGGCGTTCAGAACAATGCCGAAGGCAAGCAGGAACTCACCGTTCGCGGCGCCGACGGTCAGCTTCGCGCCGTGCCGCTGAGCGGCATCCGTCAGGAAGGAACCGGCGTCGTGGTGGCCTACACCAAGGCCGAGTTTGACGCCGCCGCTCCGATCGCCGGCGCTCCCGCGGCCCCTGCCGCTGATCCGGCCGCCGCGCCCGCGCCGACTGCGGAACCTGCGACTGAGCCGACCGATCCGGCGACCACCGAACCGGCGACCCCGGCTCCGGACAGCGCCTCGCCGGCTCCGACCGAGCCGCAATAGGACAGTCTTCTCCAAGGCTGAATGATCAAGGGCGGCCGGGTTTTCCGGCCGCCCTTTTGTCTGTCCGCAACCCGACGGCGATAGTGGCGCAGCAAAAAGGGCGGCTCGTGAGAGCCGCCCTTTTCGTTATCGACCGACTGTCGGATCAAGCGCGACGCTTGACCAGTCCCAGAAGGAACAGCAGCAGGCAGGCGCCCAGGAACGCCACGATCAGGGTGACGAAGTTGAAGCCGCCAACCGGCGTGCCGAAGACGTTGTTCGAGATGAAGCCGCCGAGCAGAGCGCCGATGACGCCGACGATCAGGTTTGTCAGCAGGCCGTGATTACGACCCATAACCTTTTCAGCCAGCCAGCCGGCGACGATGCCGATGACGAGCCAACCAATGATTCCGAGACCCATGCTGTGGTTCCTTCCTTTAAAAGCCAAGCTGTTGCAGTAAATGCGGCTCGGGCCATACGGTTGCGTCCTGGTTCCAACCTCGCCGCAATAAGGCCGAATTCGCGTCAGGCGCGATCCGGCACGGCGATTGCCGTGATCGACGTGTGTCGTCCCGCATCGGGACAGACGTTGAGACGAGGATCACCGTCATGGCCGACGACATCGACCTTCATCTGGGCCGCCGCCTGCGCCGCCGTCGCCGCCTGCTGGGCCTGACCCAGCAGCAGTTGGCCGTCCAGGTCGGCATCCGCTTTCAGCAGATCCAGAAGTACGAATGCGGCGCCAACCGCATCTCCGCCGCGCGCCTGTGGCAGTTGGCCGAGGCGCTGGAAACGCCCGTCGCCTATTTCTACGATGGCCTGGCCGAGGCGATGGAGGCCGACGCACCGACTCCCAAGAGCGGCGAAGTCTTTTCGCGCAAGGAAACGCTGGATCTGATCCAGGCCTACTATCAGCTGGACGAACGGCCCCGCCGGCGTTTGCTGGATCTGGCCAAGTCCCTGCATGCGGGCGACGCGGCCGCCGCCTGATCTGCGCGTCTCCCCGATCTGCACGTCTCAAGGGGCGCCCATGCCGGCGAAAGCGCGGTAAGGGAATCCCATGACCGAATACGAAGCCTTCGCCATCGAACTGGCGCGCGAAGCCGCGCGCGTGACCCTGCCCTTTTTCCGCTCAGACATCGGGCATGAAGACAAGGGTGGCGCGGCCGGCTTCGATCCCGTCACAGAAGCCGACAAACAGGCCGAGGCCGCCATCCGGCGCCTGATCGCCGCCCGCTATCCCCACCACGGCGTCATCGGCGAGGAGTATGGCGAGGATCGGCCGGACGTCGAGCAGGTCTGGGTGCTGGATCCCATCGACGGCACGCGCGCCTTCATTTCGGGTCTGCCGCTGTGGACCACGCTGATCGCCCTTCGCACGGCCGGCAAGCCGATCGTCGGCGTCATCGCCCAGCCCTATCTGGACGAAATCTTCATCGGCGGCCCGTCCGGCGCGCGCCTGTTGCGCGGCGATGTCGAGACGCCGCTGGCCGTGCGGTCCTGCGAGACGCTGACCGACGCCGTCATCTCGACCACGGACCCCGACATCTTCAACGGCGCGGAACTGGGCGCCTGGACCCAGGTGCGTGCGACCGCCCGCCTCGCGCGTCTGGGCTGCGACGCCTACGCCTACGCCATGGTGGCTGCGGGCAAGATGGATCTGGTCGCCGAGTCCAGCCTGAAGCCCTGGGACTGGTCCGCCCTCGTGCCTGTCATCGAGGCGGCGGGCGGCAAGGTCGTCAACTGGCGCGGCGCAGCGCCGGACGACAGCGGCCAGGTCCTCGCCGTCGGCGACGCGCGTCTGATCGACCAGGCCCTGGTGACGCTAAAACGCGCGGCCGCATGAAGCTCTCACCTGGCGCATATTGACGCAGGTCGAGAGACGGCGTCAGGGTGCGAACGGTTGAGGGGACGGATTTCGATGACTGGGCAGTCCAAACTGGTTGTCGGCGTCGACGTGCCCTGGGTCACGAGTTGGAGCGGCGAAGAGATTACGGGCGCCGCGCCTTGCCGAACCGTCGGCGGCCGTCTCGCCCTGATGCAGGCCAGTGCGCCCGGCGCGGGCAAGCCGCAATATTCGAAGAACCATCTGGTCCGACAGCGCCTGACAGTCGCGCGCATGCTGTGCCCGATGTGCGGCGAGCCGACCCAGGAGGGCGATCGCTGGACCCAGATCGCCGCGCGACGTTGCGCCGGTCAGCTCAGGGCGCGCGGCGGTCAGGTTCGCGCCGACATCGCCGACGACCGGGTCATGATCGACGCCGGCTCGATCGCGCCCCTGCACCGTCACTGCGTCGACCGGTCGATGAAATACTGCCCGCACCTGCGCGCCAGCGACGACGTGCTGGTCATGCGCTTTCCGCGCGAGTGGATCGTTCTGCCCCTGCTGATCAAGGCCGAGACCGGCCCCGGCGTCGCCGTCGCCTTCCTGCAACTATGCGGCGTCACCCAGACGATCGACCGACGCTGGCGTGCCGAAACCGCCGCGTGAACGATCAAACCGCCGCCACGTCTGCAGTCCTCGCCGACGGATCGGTGAGCGCGTCGGCCGCAGGAGCCACCAGATCGGCCATGGCGTCGAATTCGTTCAGGAAGACGGCGCGCAGGTCGTCGGCCTCCATGATGACCTCGTGCTTGGCGCCGGCGACCTCGACGTAGCGGCCGCGCGGGATGCGTTTGGCGGCCCATTGGTTGGTCTGTTTCCACACCACGTCGTCGGCGCTGGCCTGGACGATCACGACCGGCGCCTTGACCGCCTTCAGGGCCTTGGGCTTCAGCGCGCGCTCGCCGGCGTCCAGCGCAAAGGCCAGCCAGCCATAGGTGGGACCGCCGATGGCCAGGTGTGGGCAGGCGTAAAGCTGCTGACGCCACATCTCATAGCGGGTCTCATCCGAGGTCAGGGCGTCCTCGGCGAAGTTGTGGTCGAACGGATCGTCGGGGTCGCCCAGGATGTAGTCGCCGGCCTGGCCGTGGCGAATGTTCCAGCGCACCACCAGCTTGACCGACCACATCGACCGTTTGCCGGTCTTGATGCGCAGCATGGGGCTGGACAGGACCGCGCCGGCGAACCGGTCCTCGCCGCTTTCCAGCGACAACAGATTCAGGCACGCGCCCATCGAGTGACCGACCATGATCCAGGGCTTGGGGCACTGATCTTCATAGGCGTTCAGCAGGCGGTTGTAGTCGTCCAGAAACTCCTCGACCGCACGGGCGTGCCCCTTCAGCCGATCCGGCAAGAGCCGCGCCGACAGCCCCTGGCCGCGCCAGTCGTGGGTCAGCACGCACCAGCCGCGCGCCAGGAAGTTGCCGATCACCTCATAGTATTTCTCGATCGGCTCGGTGCGGCCGGGGCTGAGCACGACGGTGCCGCGCACCTTGTCCGCAGCGAGATGCGATGGCTTCCACAGCCCGGCGCGCAGGCGCATTCCGCCCGCGCCGCGAAACCAGTCGCCCTTTCCGCCGGGCGGCGGGGCGGCGCCGGGAACCCCCATCAACGGGGCGTTGGCGGCGAAGGCTTGGGCGCGGTTCACTCGGGCTTCCTGAACTTCAAGGTCATGCGATCGCTCTCGCCGATCGCGTCATATTTGGATCGATCGAAAGCGGGGTCCGCCGGTTCGCCGCGCGGCGCCGTCAGGCGCGTGGGCGCCAGGGTGTCGACGCCGAACGGGTGATCCTTGGTGTCTTCCGGATTGGCGTTGATCTCGGACGCCTCGACGAAGACGAAGCCCGCCTCGGCAGCCAACTGGCGCACGAAGGCTTCCTGCACATAGCCGTTGGCCGCGACCGGATCCTGATCCTGCGCAGGGGCCAGCCGGTGCTGTTCGATGCCCAGGATACCGCCGGGGCGCAGGGCGACGAAGGCGTCGGCGAAGGCCTTTTCCGCAATGCCCGCCGCCATCCAGCCATGCAGGGTTCGCATGAACAGGCACATCTCGGCCGTACCCGCTGCGGTCACCGGGCCGGACCCCGCGCCGAAGACCGAAAACTGCGGTTCTCCATAGAGCTTTTTGTCGCTGGAGAACCGGGTGCGGAAAGCGGTGTTCAGCACGGCCTGCGCCGGATCGGCGGTCGGCCCCTCGGGGAACAGGGCTGCGACATAGGTTCCCGCCCCCTTGGCCAGATAGGGCGCCAGGATTTCGGTGTACCAGCCGCTGCCGGGCCAGAACTCCACCACCGTCATCTTGGGTTGAAGTCCGAAGAACCGCAGCGTCTCCATCGGGTGACGGAAGGCGTCGCGCGCCTTGTCCTGCGCCGTGCGCCACGGCCCCTCGACCGCCCATTCCAACGAGCCTTCCGGCGGCCCGGCGGGCGTGGGCGGCGCGGCCGGCGCCTTTGCGGCCTCGTCCTTGCGCCCGCAAGCCGCCACGCCGGTCAGCCCCAGCGCCGCAGCGCCGCTCAGCAGAAACCGACGCGACAATCCGCTCGCGCTCGCCAGACGATCAGCCATTCAAAACCTCCGCAGGACGCCGGGACCCGCGTCCGACGCACCCTGACGCCTTGGGCTTAATCGGGTTCGCAGGTCCGGTCAAAACGCAAGACAGCCTATTCCGGCTTGCGGAAACGCAGGGTCATCCGATCGCTCTCGCCGATGGCGTCGAAGGCGGCGCGTTCCTCGGGCGTCAGGGTGCGGCCCGACGGGTCGTTGCGCGCAGCCGACTGGCGGATCGGCGGCAGGGTCCAGACCCCGAACGGGTGATCGTGGTCGTCCTTGGGATTGGCGTTCAGCTCGCTGCGCGCCTCCAGCACGAAGCCGGCGTTGCGCGCCTCATGGATTACATAGCTCTCGGGCACATAGCCGGTGGAGGCGACGTCAGCGACATTCAGACCCTCCGCGCTGCGGTGCTGTTCGACGGCCAGCACGCCGCCGGGCTTCAAGGCCTTGAAGAAGGCCTGCAGATACGGCTGGGTCCGGCCGTCGCGCGACCAGTTGTGGAAGGCGCGGGCCACCAGGATGAAGTCGGCGGTTCCATCCGCCACGCCCATGCTTTCCAGCGGGCGATTGACCGGCACATAACGCCCGCCGGTCGCCGCCGCATAGGGTTCGAGGATGTGCCGCCACCAGCTGGCGCCGCCCGGCTCGATCTCCACCACCGTCATGCCCGGCGTCAGACCCCAGAAGGTCAGGGATTCATACGGATGACGATAGACGTCGCGCGCCCGGTCGGCGGCGGGCCGGGTCTCGGCCGCGATGGCGGTCTGCAAGGCCGTGTCGTCGGAGAAGGTCGGCATGGCGCTGGACAGGGCCGAACGCGGCGGCGTCCACGCGCCCTGGGTCTGGGGCGACTGTTGGGCCAGGGCGGGGGCGGCGGACAGCAGGACGGCGGCGAGGCCGTAGACGGCAAGGCGCATGATCGAGGGCTCCAGGTTCAGGTCGTTCTCCATAGGCAGACGGGCCGCCCGCGCAAATGAACTTCACGAGACACAGGCGGATTTGACGCAAGCAAAATCGTGCGGGCGGCGCCCTTGACGCCGTTTCGCCGGTTCCCATCTTTGCTTCCGAGGACGCCGATTTCGGGTTCTCCAGACTGACGGCGCCGGTTTCGGGTCGTCGATCTGATCCCCTACCGCCCGGGCCAAAACGCCGGGCGGCTCAACCTTGCTGATCCTCAGGAGGATGCTGATGCGTACCTATGATTTCACCCCGCTGTACCGCTCGGCCGTCGGCTTCGACCGTCTGGCCAATCTGCTGGAAAACGCCTCGCGCGCGACCAGCCAGGATACGGGTTATCCCCCCTACAACATCGAGACCACGGGCGAGAACGCCTATCGCATCGAGATCGCCGTCGCCGGCTTCAGCCCCGACGAGCTGAACATCGAGGTGAAGGAAAACCTGCTCACCGTGACCGGCCGCAAGACCGCCAACGACGATACGGCGACGCAGAAGACCTATCTGCATCGCGGCCTGGCCGAGCGCGATTTCGAGCGCCGGTTCCAGCTGGCCGACTATGTCGTCGTCAACGACGCCAATCTGGTCAACGGTCTGCTGTCGATCTCGCTGAAGCGCGAACTGCCCGAGGCGCTGAAGCCCCGCCGTGTCGAGATCGGCGCCAGCCAGCCGCTGATCGAAGGCCAGGCCGAGAAGAAGGCTGAAGCGGCCTAAGCCGTTTCACGGCGAACTATGAAAGGGCGGCGTTCGCGCCGCCCTTTTTTTATGTCGCCAAGTGCGAAAAGGCGGCGACGACCTGTTCATAGGCCGGGCGTTTGAACGGCACGATCAGGTCACAGGCGTCCGACAGCGGCCCCCAGCGCCAGGCGTCGAACTCGACCTCGTCGTCGGCCGCCAGATCGATCTCGGCCTCGTTGCCGGTGAAGCGGAAGGCGAACCACTGCTGCTTCTGACCCTTGAAACCGCGCCAGGCCTTGGCGTTGTTCATGGCTTCGGGCGGGAAGTCGTACAGGATCCAGTCGTCCGTCCGCGCCAGCAGTTCGATCGAGGTGACGCCGGTCTCCTCATGCAGTTCGCGGCGGGCGGCCGCTTCCAGATCCTCTCCGGCATCGACGCCGCCTTGCGGGAACTGCCAGTTATGCGGGCCGGGCGTGGCGTGGCGCTGGCCGTACCAGACCAGGCCCTCGCGGTTGAACAGCACGACCCCGACATTGGGCCGATAGGCGTCGAGATCGGACACTAGCGCCCCGGCCGCATCGACATGGACGAGGCCGGCGCCAGTTGCAGGCCGCGCTGTTCCAGGCCGGCGGTCCAGCGGGCGGCGGCCTCGACCGTCACCGGATAGCTGAAGCCGGCCCCCAGGGCCGAACCGCGTAGCTTGGCCTGGGCCTCCAGACCATTCAGGGCGGCGACGATGGCGGCGGGCGACTGGGTCCGGTCGATGACGCGATCCGCGCTGGCCCGCGCCCAGGCGCCCGGCCGACGCTGGAACGAGCCGTCGTCCAGGAAGGCGACGCCGCGCTGGCGCAGGACGCTCAGGAAGGCGTTCATACCCGTGTCCGAGCCGGCGAACCGGTCGCCCAGATAATTGGTCACGCCGAAATAGCCGGTGGCGCGGCTCAGCAGCCAGTCCATCTTGGCGGTCACGTCGTCGGCGCCGCCGTCGGCCAGCAGCGTATAGGGGCCGGGGTCATTGTCGGGATAGCCGGTCGGCTCCATCGGCATTTCCAGCATGACCTCATGACCCTGCGCGCGCGCCTGGTCGATCCAGCCCTGCAGATTGTCGGCATAGGGCACGAAGCTGAGCGTGACCTCTGGCGGCAGGCGTTCGATGGCCGCCCGCGTCGTCACCGCATTCAGCCCCAGGCCGCCGACGATCAGCGACACACGCGGCTTGCCGTTCGGTCGGAACGGGCGAGCATAGGCCTGGGCCGGCACGCGGCCGTCGGGCGCGATCATCGGCAGGGGGCCGTTCGATCCGGGCTGCGACAAGCCGGCGATGGGGGCCTTGGCCAACGGAGAGGCGGCGTGGACCGGCGCCGTGATGGGCGCGCCCTGACCCGAGACGCTGCCGCCGTCCGGCAGGGTGATGACGGCGTCGCCGCCCGCGGTCGGATCGGCGCCGCCCGCGAGATTCTGATACAGCCCCATCGCGCCCATGGAGAAGGCTTCGAAGCCCGTCGGGGCCGGCGCTTGCGCTGCGGGCGCGTCACGTTCCAGCGCGACATGGGCCGAGGGCGTCCCCGCCTTGGGATCGCCAAGAACCGTTAGGAACAGGGCGCTGGTGCTGAGCAGCAGCAAGCCTGCCAGACCCGCGGCGACCGGCGGCTTCTTCAGGGCGTCGACGACAGGTTTCAGGCTCGGGCCGTCCTTGGCGCGCGGGGCGGTCCCGGCGGTGGCGGCGAGTGCGGATTGGCGTTTGGCGAACATGGGCAAGAGTGGAACCGATCTGGAATCCTACGCCCGCATCATCGCGCGCCGTCGGTTAAGAAACCCTAACGGGCGGTTCACCATGATCGACGCGGTGATTTCTGGGAGCGGCTGTCACGGATCGTGCGTTGACGCGGGCGACTTCGCCCTTCCAGATGCCGACCTCCCCGCGCCGACCCCAAGCCGTCCTAGGATATTTGAGATGATGAGCCCCGCCGCCGACGACGCCCTGCGTGACGAGGTCCGACTGCTCGGCGGCATTCTGGGCGACATCATCCGCGACGAGGGCGGTCAGGCCCTGTTCGACCATGTCGAGGCCGTGCGTCAGGCGTCCATCGCCTACCATCGCGACCCGGCCTCGCACCCCGCCAAGCGTCTTGAGAAGCTGCTGACCGCCATGTCGGTGGATCAGGCGGCCGGCTTGGCGCACGGCTTTGCCCTATTTTCTCTGCTGGCCAATATCGCCGAGGACCGCTCGACCCGCCGCCGCGCCCAGAGCCAGGCCGAGGCCGGCGCCCGGCCCGATACGCCCGAAGGCGCGCTGAAGCGCCTGGCCGATCAGGGGGTGGACCGCGAGGCCGTGCGCGCCCTGCTGGATCAGTCGCTGATCTCGCCAGTCCTGACCGCCCACCCGTCCGAGGTCCGGCGCAAGAGCGTCATCGACCGCATCGCCGCCATCACCGACCTGCTGGACGCATGCGACAAGGCCGGCGACGCCTGCACCCTGAACGCCATCGCCGAACCGCTACGCCGCCAGATCGTCATCCTGTGGGCCACGCGTCTGGTCCGCACCCAGGGGCTGGTGGTGCAGGACGAAATCGACACCGTGGTCTCCTTCCTGGACCGCATCTTCCTGCACGTCGCGCCCAAGCAGTTGTCGGCCTGGCGCCGGCTGCTGGACGCGCCCGAGTTGCAGCCCTTCATGCGCGTCGGCACCTGGGTCGGCGGCGACCGCGACGGCAATCCGAACGTGGACGCCACTGTGATGGCCGCCGCCTTCCGCACCCAGGCGCGGGCCGTGCTGACCTTCTATCTGGACGAGGTGCACGCCTTGGGCGCCGAACTCAGCCTCGCCGCCGAACTGGCGCAGGTGTCGCCCGAGCTTCAGGCTCTGGCCGACGCCGCCCACGACCCCTCGCCCCACCGCGCGGACGAGCCCTATCGCCGCGCCCTGACCGGCGTCTATGCCCGCCTCGCCGCCACGCACGAGAAGCTGGGCGACGCCCCCCCGCCCCGTCGCCCCGCGGTCAAGGCCGAACCCTATCCGGGGCCCGACGCCTTTGAAGCCGATCTGAAGACGCTTCACGACAGCCTGGTGTCGCACCACGGCGGCGTCTTCGCCGACGACCGGCTCAGCGATCTGATCACGGCGGTCGAGGTGTTCGGCTTCCATATGGCGACACTGGACATGCGCCAGAACGCCGACGTCCACGAACGCGTCGTCGCCGACCTGCTGAATGTCGCGGGCGTCCAGTCCGACTATCTGGCGCTGGACGAGGAAGGTCGCCTGAAGGTGCTGGCCGCCGAACTGGCCTCGTCGCGCCTGCTGTTCAGCCCGTATGCCGACTATGAGCCGGAAACGCTGAAGGAACGCGCCATCCTTCAAGCCGCCGCGACAGCGCTCGCCGCCTTCGGCCCGCAGGCCATCCGCACTCATATCGTGTCCAAGACCGACGCGGCTTCCGACCTGCTGGAAGTCTATCTGCTGCTCAAGGAGGTCGGTCTCTACCGACCCGAGGACCCCGCCGCTTGTCCCATCCAGGCCGCGCCTCTGTTCGAGACCATCGAAGACCTTCGCGCCGCGCGCCCCACCCTGGAGCGGCTGTTGCAGGAGCCGTCGGCCCTCGCCGTCGCCAAGGCGCGAGGCGTGCAGGAGGTGATGATCGGCTATTCGGATTCGAACAAGGACGGCTCCTACCTGACCTCGGGCTGGGAGTTGCACGAGGCTTCGCGCGCCTTGGTCGAGGTGACGCAGAAGCACGGGCTGAAGCTGCAACTGTTCCATGGGCGCGGCGGCACGGTCGGGCGCGGCGGCGGTTCGTCCTTCGCCGGCGTCCTGGCCCAGCCCGAAGGCACGGTCCAGGGCCGCATCCGCACCACCGAACAGGGCGAGGTGATCGCCAACAAATACGGCGAGCCGGAGATCGCGCTTCGCAATCTGGACGCCCTGACTTGCGGCGCCATGCTGGCCTCACTGGGCAAGGGGACGGATCACGCCTTCACCGCCGAACACGGCGCGACCCTGTCGGACCTGTCGGCCCGGTCGATGGCCGCCTATCGCAAGCTGGTCTATGAAACCGACGGCTTCGTCGACTACTACCGCGCCGCCACCCCCATCGCCGAGATCGCCGATTTGAAGATCGGCTCGCGCCCGTCGTCGCGCACCGCCTCGACGCGGATCGAGGATTTGCGGGCCATTCCCTGGGTGTTCAGCTGGTCGCAGAGCCGGGTCATGCTGCCCGGCTGGTTCGGCTTCGGCTCGGCGGTGCAGGGTAAGGACATGGGCGAGCTGAAGGCGATGGCCGAGGCCTGGCCCTTCTTCAAGACGCTGGTCCAGAACATGGAGATGGTCATGGCCAAGTCCGACATGACCATCGCCCGCCGGTACGCCACCCTGGTCCCCGATGCGTCGCTGGCGTCGCGCATCTATGGCGAAATCCGCGAGGAATGGCAGCGCACTCATGACGCCATCCTGGCCATCACCGGCCATGACGCCCTGCTGGGCGGCCAGCCCGAGCTGGACCGGCTGATTCGGCTGCGCATGCCCTATGTCGAGCCGCTGAACCACGTCCAGATCGAACTGATCCGCCGCCGCCGCGCAGGCGACGACGACCCCCGCGTCCGCGAGGGCATCCTTCTGGCCATCAACGGCGTGGCGGCAGGCTTGCGAAACAGCGGCTGACTAAAGCCACTTCGTCCGCTTGAAGGTCACATACAGCGCCGCGCAGATGGCTGCGATCACGCCCAGGACCGCATAATATCCGTATTCCCAGCGCAGCTCGGGCATGTGTTCGAAGTTCATGCCGTAGATGCCGGCGATGGCGGTCGGCACGGCCAGGATGGCGGCCCAGGCGGCCAGCTTGCGCGTGATCAGGCCCTGACGTTGCTGTTCCAGCAGGTTGGCCACTTCGAACACCGACGACAGGATGTCGTTCAATCCCCCCAGCCGGCTGTTCACCCGCCGCACATGGTCCCCCACGTCGCGGAAATAGGGCCGCACGTCCGGATCGATACAGGGCAGGTCCAGCGACTGAAGCCGTCCCAGCACCTCCTCCATCGGCCCCAGGATGCGCCGGAACTTCAGCAACTCGCGGCGCAGGGTGAACAGCCGGCGGATCTCCAGGCGTGACAGAAAAGCGTCCAGCGTCCGCTGCTCCATCTCCAGAACGCTGTCCTCGACATCGTCGACGATGGGAGCATAGGCGTCGACGATGAAATCCAGAATGCCGTGCAGGACGAAGTCGGGACCCTTCTTGAGCTGCAGGGGCGAGGCTTCCAGCTGTGTGCGCAAATGGTTGTGAGCGCGGGCCGAGCCGTGACGGATGCTGACCACATGGTCGTCACCGACGAAGACGTGCGTTTCGCCATAGGCCAGCCGGTCATCGATCTTCATCGCCGTGCGCGCCACCACGAACAGTTCGCGGCCATAGACTTCGACCTTGGGCATCTGGTGCGCCGCCAGGGCGTCCTCGACCGCCAGCGGATGCAGCTTGAACCGTTCCACCAGGACGTCGATCTCGGCGTCCGTCGGATCGTACAGCCCCACCCAGACGAACTCGCCCGGCTCCAGCGCCAACCCCTCGGGCGTCAACGGCGCCTCTCGCACGCGCTGGCCGTCACGATAGACGTAGGAGGCGACGACGGTCATGCGGGGTTCCGGGATATGCGCGGGTCTCGACCTGCTCTAGGCCAGGTTTTCGCCAAACGAAACGGCCGGCGGATCCCTCCACCGGCCGTTCGCTTATTCAGTCACCAATCAGGCTCAAGTCGCCCGAAAGGCGATAGCCTCCAAGATCAGGAGACCGGGAAGCCCCGGACCTTCAGCAGGGCCGCCACGTCCGGGTCGCGACCGCGGAAGGCGCGATAGGCTTCGGCGCGATCGGTGGTGTTGCCGGGGGCCAGCATGATCGACTTGAAGCGGCCGGCGATGTCCGGATTGAACACGTCGCCCGACTCTTCGAAATAGGCCCAGGTGTCGGCGTCCATCGTCTCGGACCACAGATAGCTGTAGTAGCCCGCCGAATAGGCGTCCGACGTGAACAGGTGATTGAACTGCGGCAGGCGGTGCCGCATCACGATCTCCTTGGGCATGCCGATCCGCGCCAGGCTGGCCTTTTCGAACGCGTCGATGTCGGTCGGCGGCACGGCCTGGGTGTGCAGGTCCATGTCGACGATGGCCGAGGACAGATAGCTGACCGTCGCATAGCCCTGGTTGAAGGTGGCGGCGGCCTCGATCTTGTTGACCAATTCGGCCGGCATGGCCGCGCCTGTCTGATAGTGCTTCAGATAGCCGTCCAAGATCGGGCGGCTCAGCACCCAGTGCTCGTGCACCTGCGACGGATATTCGACGAAGTCGCGCGGCGTGTTGCCGTACGACGGATAGGTCACCACCGACGACAGATAGTGCAAGGCGTGGCCGAACTCGTGGAACAGGGTCTCGGCGTCGTCCAGCGAGATCAGGACGGGCTCGCCTGGCTCCGGCTTGGTGAAGTTGTTGTTGTTCGAGGCCAGGATGACCTTGGAGCCGTCGAGCTGCGAGAACGACCGATAGGTGGTCATCCAAGCGCCCGAACGCTTGCCCGGACGGGCGTAGTCGTCGGTGTAGTACAAACCGATCAGTCGGCCGTCCCGGCTCTTGTCATAGACCTCGTAGGCCTCGACGTCGGGCTCGAAGGTCGGCACCGATCCCTTGGGCAGCTTCTTGAACTGGAAGCCGTACAGGCGTTCGGCCATGGCGAAGGAGCCGGCGCGGACCGCGTTCAGCTCGAAGTAGGGCTTCAGCTGGTTCTGATCCAGGTCGTATTTGGCCTTACGCACCTTCTCGGCGAAGTAGAGGTAGTCCCACGGCTCGATGTCGAAGCCGGCGATCGCCTTCATGTCGGCGACTTCCTCGGCGACGCGGGCCTTGGCCGGCGCCCAGACGCGGTCCATCAGGGCCTGAGCATTGGCCGGGGTCTTGGCCATCGTGTCCTGCATGCGCAGTTCAGCGTGGTTGCGATAGCCCAAGAGCTTGGCGCGCTGGTCGCGCAGCTTCACGATCTCGGCGATGGTCGAGTTGGTGTCGTTGGCGTCGCCGTTGTCGCCGCGATTGACGAACTTCTTCCAGACCTGCTCGCGCAGGGCCCGGTCGTCGGCGAAGGTAAGGAAGGGATCGACCGCCGAACGCGTGTTCAGGATCGCCCAGCCTTGCAGATTGCGGCTGCGCGCGGCGCTGGCGGCGGCGGCCTTGTTGGAGTCCGGCAGGCCTCGCACGCCGGACTCGTTGGGGATCAGCGTCCAGGAATTCTCATCGGCGACGACCTTTTGGCCGAAGCGGGTGAAAGCGTTGGACAGGGCGGTGTTGATCCGGCCTAGTTCGGCCTTGCCGGCCGCGTCCAGATTGGCGCCCGAACGGATGAAGGCGTCGCGGCGACGCTCGGCCAGACGCTTCTGCTGAGCGCTGAGGCCCGCCGCGTCGGCGGTGTCGGCGACGGTCTTGACCCGTTGGAACAGTTTCTCGTTGAAGGTGATCTCGTCCGAAGCAGCCGACAGCAGCGGCGACAGCTCGGTGTCGACCGCGTCGTAGGCTTCGCCGCCGATGTTGGAGGTCATCACGCCATAGACGTTGGACGCCCGGTCCAGCGGCTCGCCGGCCAGCTCCAGCGCCGCCATGGTGTTGGCGAACGTCGGGGCCTCGGGGTTGTTGGCGATGGCGGCGATGTCGGCGCGCTGCAGTTCGATGCCTTCCAGCATGGCTTCGCGCAGCTTGGCGGGCGTCACCTTGTCGAAGGGCGGAACGCCATCATACTTCCCGGTCCAGGCCTGCAGCAGCTCGGCGCGCGGCGTCTGGCTGGGCAGCACGGCGCGGGCGATGCGCGCTTCCTCGGCGACGCTGGCGGCGGACGGCGCCGCAGCAGAACCGCCCGAGGTCGCGCCTGTGGAAGCGCAGGCCGACAGGGCCATCAGGCTGCCGCCCGCGATGAGAAGCTGGCGTCTATGCATGGAATGCTCCGAAACAAGATCATGGTTGCGATACACTTAGGCGCACGGATCGCCCCCGTCACCTGACGCGGGCATAAACTTGTCGCCAATCCGGTTGGATACGTCGTCGCACTGTTCTAAAGCCGGGCCATGGCTATTGGCGTTTTCGACTCCGGCGTGGGCGGTCTGACCGTCCACCGCGAACTGACCCGACGCTTCCCCCAGCGGGACTTCGTCTATCTGGCCGATCAGGCCCACGCCCCCTATGGCGGGCGCGGCGGCGAAGACATCGTCGAACTGACGAAAACCGGCTGCGAGCGTCTGTTCGAGGCCGGCGCCTCCGTCGTCGTCCTGGCCTGCAACACCGCCAGCGCCATTGCGCTTCGCCGTCTGCAACAGACTTGGCTGCCGGGTCTGCGCGAGCGTCTTGGCCGCCCGGTCAATATCCTCGGCATCATCGTCCCGACCATCGAGGCGGCGACCGGCAAGCCCTGGAGCTTCGAGGCCGAGCGCCCGCAGGAAGGCGAAAAGGTCGCCTCCATCGACATCACCGGCGTCTTCTGCACCGCCGCCACGGCCATCAGCCGCGTCTATGAGATCGAGATCGACAAGCGGCGCGAGGACATCGCCGTCTTTTCCGAGCCCTGCCCCGGCCTGGCGGGTCTGATCGAGCTGGGTGCGCCGCCGGAGGAGCTGAAGGTGGTGATCGACGACCACGTCGATGCGCTGCGTCGTCGCATCGGCCGCCACCCGGACAAGGCCATCCTGGGCTGCACCCACTATGAGATCGTCGCCGAACTGTTCGCCCAGGCTCTGCCTGCCGGCACCGTTCTGATCGAACAGCCGACGGCGGTGGCGGATGCGCTGGAGCGCTATTTCAAGGCGCACCCGGAATACGATCTGGGCGACAGCGGGCGCCGCGACTTCCTGACCACCGGCCAGGCCGGGCCGCAGTCGGAACTGGTGTCGCAGTTCTGGGGCGCGCCGGTGACGTTCGAACAGGCCTAAGGGCTCAGCAGCCCGGGCAATCCGGCAGAGGCTCTGTCTCCAGCTGCAATGTCGTATGGCCGATGGCGTAGCGCTTCGCCACCGCCTGGGCCTCGCAGATCAGGGCCGCCGTGTCGGCGCGGTCGTGGACCAGGTGGGCGGTCAGGGCCGTCTCGGTCGTCGACAATCCCCAGACGTGCAGATCATGCACGGCTCGCACGCCCGGCAGGCCGACCAGCGCCTGTTCCAGAGCCGGCACGTCCACGCCCGTCGGGGCGCCGTCCATGGCCAGATTGACCGAGTCCTTCAGCAGGCCCCAAGTCGACCACAGGATCACGACGACGATCGCCAGGCTGACCAGCGGATCGACGACCGACCAGCCGGTCATCATGATCAGCCCGCCCGCCAGCACCACGCCCAGCGACACGCCTGCGTCGGCCATCATGTGCAGATAGGCGCCGCGCGCATTCAGATCGTGCTGCGACTTCATGAACAGCAGCGCGGTGCCCAGGTTGATGACGAAGCCGATGCCGGCGACCGCCATGATGACGCCCGAGCCGACCGGCGCCGGCTCGTTGAATCGCCGCACGGCCTCGAAGGCGATGGCCCCGCAGGCGAAGATCAGCAGCAACGCATTGCCCAGCGCCGCCAGCACCGTCGCCTTGCCGAACCCATAGGTCCGCCGACCGCCCGCCGCTCCATGCGCGCCGCGTCGCGCCAGCCAGGCCGCGCCGCCCGCCATAGCCAGGCCCAGCACGTCCGACAGATTATGCCCGGCGTCGGCCAGCAGGGCGGTCGAATCCGCGATCAGCCCCGCGCCAAACTCGCACGCCACGAACAGCAGATTGACCACCAAGCCAACGGCATAGCGCCAGTCGCCCGTGTCCACTGGGCCGTGGCTATGACCGCCGTGGCCGTGGCTGTGTCCGTGGTGGCTGTGAGAATGCCCATGGCCGTGATCCGCATGATCTTGGTCATGCCGGTGGCTGGGGCTGTGGTCGTGCGCGGCGTTCATGGCTCGCCTATACGCCCTCTGGCGAAACAGCCAAGCCGCTACATGATAACGCATTGAATGTTATCATGTAATATCGCGTCAGTGTTGGTGCATGGCGACAACGAGGCCAAGACCGATCAGGGCCACGCCCAGTACCGCCCCCTCATACCGCGCCCATCGCTCCAGCCGCAGAATCGAGGCGCCGGCGCTGGCCAGGGCCGTGAAGACCGCCATGCCGGCGATGGTCCCCGCCGCGAACACCACCGTCAGCAGCGCCAAGGCCCCAAGGCCCGCCGAGGCCGACGACAGATAGATGGGCAGCAGCACTTCGCCCGGCGAAACCGCCATCATGGCGACCAGACCCAGGAAGGCGGCCTTGTCCGACACGGCCGGCTCGGGCGTCTCGACCGCAGGACCACCGGCCATGGCCGGCCGCTTCAGGGTCGCGCGCGCCAGATAGAAGGCGCCGAACAGAAACAGCAGCACCGCCGCCAGGTGGGGCAGCACGCCCTCGATCCACTGATCCAGCGCCAGACCCGCCGCCACGATCAGACCACCGACCACCGCCGTTGTGGCGATATGGGCCAGGCCGGCCGCCGTCACCGCCATCAGGATCCGCGACGGTCGCCAGCCTTGCGCCCGCCCCACCAAGGTGAAGGGCAGCCAGTGGGTCGGCAGGGCCGCATGCAGAAAGGCCGCAACGAAGCCGCCGCCCAGCAGGGAAAGCATGACGGACTGTTCGGGACCGGGGGACATGACCGGCCCTATAGCGTGTTACTTTATAACGGTCGAGAAGAATCGGCGATCAAAGCCAATCGGCGAACGGCTCGCGGTCCAGCATCTCTTCATACGTCGGACGTGGCCGGATCACGGCCCACTGATCGCCATCCACCAGCACCTCGGGAATCAGGGGCCGGCTGTTGTATTCGCTGGACATCACCGCGCCGTAAGCCCCCGCGCCGGTGAAGACGATCAGGTCCTCGGCCTCCAGCGGCGGCAGCGTGCGGTCACGCGCGAAGGTGTCGCCCGTCTCGCACACCGGCCCGACCACGTCATAGGCCGTCTCCCCGCCCCCGCGCGGATTGACCGGCTGGATGTCGTGAAAGGCGTCGTACAGCGCAGGCCGCATCAGGTCGTTCATCGCCGCGTCCAGCACCAGAAAGCGCCGTCCGTCCGAGCGTTCGTTGACCTGTATCACCTGGCTGAGCAGCACGCCGGCGTTGGCGGCCAGCAGCCGGCCCGGCTCGAACGCCGCCTCAACGTCCAGCCCGTTCAGAACCCGCGCGGCCATGGCGACATACTCGGCCGGCGACGGCGGCTCGGTCCCACCGGAATACGGCACGCCCAGCCCGCCCCCCAGATCCAGCCGAGTCACGGCATGACCCTGCGCCCGCAGCTTACGCGTCATGTCCGCCAAGACCTCGAAGGCGGCCTTCAGCGGCTTAAGGTCAGTGATCTGGCTGCCGATATGGCAGGCCAGCCCCACCGGCGTGACATGGGGCGAGGCCGAGGCGCGGGCATAGAGGTCCATCGCCTCCTCGACCGGCACGCCGAACTTGTCGCCCTTGCCGCCCGTGGTGATCTTGGCGTGACCGCCCGCGCCCACGTTCGGATTCACCCGGACGGCGATGGCCGGCGACGCATCCATCATGGCTGCAACGGCGATCAGCCGATCCAGCTCGGCGCCGGATTCGATATTGATCTGACGCACGCCGACGCTGATGGCGAAGGCCATTTCCACATCGGTCTTGCCAACGCCGGAGAAGATGATCCGGTCGGACGGCACACCGGCGGCCAAGGCGCGGCGGATTTCGCCCTCGGAGACGGTGTCCGCGCCGGACCCCAGTTTCGCCAGGGTCGCCAACACCGAAAGGTTGGAGTTGGCCTTAACCGCAAAGGCGATCAGGGCCTCGCCCAAAGCGTCCCGATGCGCATCGGCGGCGGCGCGCAGCAGGCCGTAATGCCGCTTCAGGGTCGCGGTCGAATAGACATAAGCCGGCGTGCCGACCTCGTCCGCGATCAGCTCCAGCGGCACGCCCTCAGCATGGAGGGCGCCGTCCTTCAGGTCGAAATGGTGCAACTTACCGCGGGTCGTTCTGGGCGGCGCCGGCGCCGATCGGGTTGGACGGGCCACCGTCGATCGGCACGCTGCTGGACGGACGGTTCATGGTCGCCGGCTCGGGCAGCCCCGGCGCGCGACTGCTGCGCGGCGCACGCTCGGTCTCGCGCACCGGCGATTCCAGATCGGCCATCCGGCCGCACGCGGAGGTCAGAAGGGCGAGCGCGCCCGCGAGGATCAGAGATTTTTTCACAGGCGGGCTCTCCAGTCGGCGATGCGCGCACGGACCTGTTCCGGCGCGGTTCCCCCATAGCTTTGGCGGCTTTGGCACGAAGCCTCGGCGGTCAGCACCTTGTAAACCGCTTCGGTGATCCCCGGCTCCAGTTTCTGCATTTCTTCCAGCGGCAGTTGCGACAGATCCACGCCCAGCGTCTCTGCCTGTTTGACCGCCGCCCCCGTCACATGGTGCGCCTTCCGGAACGGCAGGTTCAGTTCGCGCACCAGCCAGTCGGCCAGGTCCGTCGCAGTCGAAAAGCCCGCGCCCGCCGCCTGGGCCATTCGTTCGGTGTTGGGTTGCAGGGCCGACACCATCGCCGTCATCGCGACCAAGGCCAGATCCAGGGCGTCGAAGGCCTCAAACACCGGGGGCTTGTCCTCCTGCATATCCTTGGAATAGGCCAGCGGCAGGCCCTTCATCACCGTGGACAGGGCGACCAGAGACCCCATGATCCGGCCCGTCTTGGCCCGCACCAGTTCGGCGGCATCCGGATTGCGCTTCTGCGGCATGATCGACGAGCCGGTGGTCAGGTCGTCGGGCAGGCTGGCGAAGCCGAACATCGGCGTCATCCAGACCACAATCTCCTCGGCCAAGCGCGACAGATGCCCCGCGGTGATCGAGGCGGCGGCCAAACTCTCCAGCGCAAAATCTCGGTCCGATACGGCGTCCAGCGAGTTCGCCATCGGCCGGTCGAAACCGAGATCCGCAGCCGTCGCCTGACGATCGATGGGGAAGGGCGAACCAGCCAGGGCCGCCGCCCCTAGCGGGCTTTCATTCATCCGAGCGCGGGCGTCGGCGAAACGCCCCGCGTCACGGCCGAACATCTCGACATAAGCCATCAGATGGTGGCCCAGGGTCACGGGCTGAGCGGTCTGCAAATGGGTGAAGCCGGGCATCAGGTCGCCGGCATGCTGTTCGGCTCGCGTGAGCAGGACGGCCTGCAACGCCTTCAACTGGGCGACCGAGCGATCGCAGGCGTCGCGCACCCACAGGCGGAAATCGACGGCAACCTGATCATTGCGGCTGCGCGCCGTGTGCAGCCGGCCCGACGGCTCGCCGATCAGTTCATTGAGGCGCGCCTCCACATTCATGTGGATGTCCTCGAACTGGTCGCGGAACGGGAAGGTCCCGGCCTCGATCTCGGACTGGATGACCTCCAGCCCGCCCAGGATCGCGTCCGCATCGGCCTGCGCGATGATGCCCTGCTTGGCCAGCATGCGGCAGTGGGCCCGCGATCCGGCCAGATCCTGACGCCACAGGCGCTGGTCCACGCCGATGGAGACGTTGATCGCCTGCATGATCTCGGCGGGGCGCGACGAAAAGCGTCCGCCCCACATGTCTTGACCCGCGGGCTTCACCGGCGCAGTCGAACCGCCGGATGGATTGGCGTCGGAAGAAGGTGTTTCGGTCATGAGCGGCTCAAGAAAGGCGATCTGGGCGGTCGTCGGCGCGGTCGTCGTCGTCAGCACCATCGCCGGCGCCGGCGGCATGGCGATGTCGCTATACGCCAATCATCGCCAGAAGGCGCAAGTCGAACAGACCACAACCGCCGCCGAGGCGCCGAAAAGCGATCTGGCGCGCTTCGCGGTCGGATCCCTGGCCGCGTTGTCGACCCCGGCCGAGTCGAAACCGGCGCCCGAATACGCGTTCCGCGATCGCACGGGCACAGCCGTCCGTTTCTCGGCTTTTCAGGGCAAGGTCGTGGTCGTGAACCTGTGGGCGATGTGGTGCGCGCCCTGCAAGGCGGAAATGCCCACGCTCCAGGCGCTGGCGAAAGCCTATGAGGCGAACGAGGATCTGGTCGTCCTGCCGATCAACGTGGACGCCACACCCGAAGCCGCAGCCGAGGCGAAACGCTTCTTGGCCGGCCACGCGCCCCTGCCCTTCTACAGCGACGCCAAATTCCAGCTGCCGTTCGAGTTTCCCGGCAAGGGCGCCATGCCGCAGACCATTGTCCTAGATCGTCAAGGCCGCGTTCGCGCCGTGATGAAAGGCGAGGCGGACTGGTCCAGCCAAGACGCCCGCGCCCTGATCGATGCGATCCTGGCGGAAGGCGGCGCGCCGCCTCTCGCCTGATCGTCTTTAGTTAGTGTTCGCCGGAACGCGCTGGTCGGTCGCGGGATTGATCGCGCCAGGCTTGCCCTCGGCCGCCGCCTCGGCCTGTTCGGTTTCCAGCTTGTCAGCGACCTTGCCAGCCCCGCTCTCGACCGCCTGCGCCGCCTTCATCGCGCCGCCCTCGATCACTTCGCCGGCCTGAGACGCGACATCGGCCGTCTTGTCGGCCGCAGCCTCGGCATGCGCCTGCGTCTTTTCCTGCTCGGCCTGGGTGCAGGCGGCCGCGCCCAGCGTCATTGCGGCGACGGCCGCCATCAGGGCTTTGGTTCGGATCGTCACGACGAAACTCCGGTCAAGGTTGAAAGCTCGACCGGAAAACGCAGCACAACGGCGCAGGTTGCAGTCAGGCCAGAGCAAGCGGAACCATAGAACCCGACACGGGGTTTGGCTCCGAAAGTGGAGGAGGAGACGGCAATGGACGAGTTTCGCAGAGACGACCCGAATGTGATCATTCCGATCGCCAGCACGCTCCCGCGTGTGGAGGAAACAATCATCGTCGAGCGCGAAAGCAGCACAGGCTGGTGGTTGGCCGCTCTGCTGGGCGCGATCGTAGTCGCCGTCGCACTATGGTTGTTCACCAGGCCCTCCGATCGTGATCCATCGGCAGAGCTTCGCCTGGCCCAGGCCGAAGCCGCTGCCGCCGACGCCCAAGCCACCGCGCAAAGCGCCCTCGTCAGAAACAGTGAGGCCGACGCCCGCGACAGTATCGCGCTGGCCCAGGCTCAGGCCATGGCGGCTCGGGCGGAAGCAGACAGGGCGATCCAACAAGCGCGCGCAGCACAGGCCCGAGCCGCCGAACCGGTGGTGATCGAACGCCAGACGGTGGTTCGGCCGGCCTCGAGCGGAGACGTGGTCATCGCACCGACCTCACCTCAACCTTAAGTCTTTCTGAGACAAACTCTTGGATTGCCAGAAAGGGATAGACGTGGGAGCTTGTCTGGTCCGAAAAGGAGACAGCCGTGTTCCCAGTTTCTCTGCTCTTCGCCGCTACTCTCGCCGCTCAGGCTTCTGGTCAGACGTCGCCGGCTGGCGAGGTCGCAACGCCTCAGACTGGACCAGTCGCTCAGACTACAGCGCAGGAACGGCCTCGGCGCGTCTGCGAACGGCGGGCTCTGACGGGACGCCGGCTTGAGCAGACCATCTGCTACACGCCTGAACAATATGCCGCTTTGGTCGAGGCCAAGCGCAAGGAACTTCGTGAAATCCAGAGCCGCGATGCCGTGCAGTATGACCGCTCGATCGTCGGCATCCCGCCCGGACCGCTTTGATCTGTCAGTCTTTACACCTTGGGCTGCTGGCAGCGACGCAAGACCCAAACGTTGCCGGTCGCGAGGTGACTCGACCAGAACTCCGCACCGGATAAGCGCTCAGCAGCGCGCAACTGGCTTTGTTAGAGCGATCATCCAGTGCCGGCCCGAGATAGCCAGCGAGCCTTGCTCTAAATCTGAATCAGATCGGAACAACCACTCACTGGCTTTCAGAGGACATTGGAGATGCGGTCTGTAGCATTCCTGGTTATCGGGACAACTGTGCTGTCCGCACCCGCATTTGCGCAAAACTCAGAGGCGCCAAACTACGTCGTGGTCGTCGCCTTGTCGCAGGCAGGTCAAGTCGTCGATGCTCCGTCCCTTACCATGTCTCCTGGCTCAGCCGCCTATGCGCAGGTCGATGGACGTTATCGTATCGACACACGTCTGACAGAAGGCGCAGGTCAGCGACTGACGTTGGAAACAACGATTGCTCGTCCTGAAGCTGAGCAATGGATCGTCATTGCTCGACCGATGCTCACCTTCAACGAGGGGGGACGCGCGACAGTTCTATTGCCTGGCATAGGCGGGAAACGGTCGAACTGACCATCCAACCTGCACCAAGTCCTCGAACCCTATAAGTCTTTCAAGTTCTGCCGTCGTTTAAGCGCCTTGATTGGCTTCGCGGAAGGTCGCCGACATCCACACCGTCCTGAACAAATCCGATCCAAAGCGGAGTTCAGCGGTGTCGATCGCTGACGGACTTGGACCCTGGTTCTTAGGGCTTGCAGGCCTTCCGACCACACCGAACTGCGTCGCCGTTCCAACTGTCAGTTCTGCACATGGGAGCGCCGGATCTTCGCCCCTTCGACGGCCCAGATCGTGTCGTTGCCCACGGTGACCACGTAGATCGGCAGGCGATACAACAGCGATGCAAAGACATGAGTCTCCACCGGCAACGGGGACACGATGTGGCTCACGACAAGCGCGTTCAACTGACCGTCGCGGGCAGCCTCACGTCGGTCAGAAATGATACAGGTCGCGGAAAGCTGGTCGCGCCGCAGCAGTGAACGCCCGTCCGCTGAGATGCGAAAACGGTAGTGGCCGGTAAGGATCAGGCTATTGGGATCCGTGGTGGAGGCAAGCAGCCAGACCAGCCAATCTTCGCTGTCCGGATCTTTGAGGACGACGGCATTATAACGCTGAGCACAACGCAGCTCGCCGATCTGATTTGCAGCCGTCATGCGCGCGTCGAACCGCGCGAGTTGGTCCGCGGGCAGGACAGGGTCGACAGCCGCTTCCACCGGACCTGCTCCTTCGCTGGTGACCAGCACATCCCATGCGGCGCGCCGCTGGCCATTCTCCTGGCTCAAAAAGCGGACTCGCTGGTTCTCCCCCTCATCGACTACGATCCAGCCGATCAAACCCGCGGGAAGACGGTTGCGGAAATGTCGCGTGAGCGCGTCGCTAGCGACAGCCGCAGCAGCATCCTGGCGATACAGGGCCGCTCCTATGACCTGGACCTTTTCAAGCGACCAATCTTCAACAGGCGTGGGCGGCGCATCCTCACGCGCGATTGCGGGCTGCCCTCCGAGCAGCACGACAACTGCGGCAATAACGAATTGTTTCAACAGGCTGCGCATACAGGAAGCTCCTCAAGCCGAAGGCGTACCACCTCCGCGAGAGGAAAACACCCGCTAAGCACCCGATTAAATGCTAATCGGCCCTTCGCAGACTGCGGCTCAAATATGCGCTGGACCCAGAGCGGAAACTGGACAGAAGGCCAAGGTGGATCTCGATCCGAACCTTCGCCGACCGAAGCAGACTTCAGACGTGAAGGCGCGGCGAACGTAGATCTAGGGGACCTCGCACGCTCCGGATCTCATGACGGGCCATCAAACCCGACAACACAAGTCGATCATACGCAGTGGATTGTCGGACGACATATATGTCTGGACTCGGAAGCTCAATAAAATCAATGCGAAGGCATTTCGGCGTCACCGTTTTCTGGACGTTCTCCGCCTTATGAAACTGGACTAGGCGGCCTGTTCGACAGAGAAAATTGGACTGGCTTCAGTGACTTCCATCAACCTCAGCATGCGCAGCCTCGTGGCGATATAGTCTACGGAGGTGACGACAGGTATCAGTCGATTGGCCACGGCCTCTGATCCAATCGCGTGGATCTGGGTGAGGGCGATCGATTCGAAATCGCTGTGCACGGTCGCCTCGGGCCAGATTTCACGAACATGGGCCTCATGCGCCTTGAGTAGCTCAAACCAGGCGGGCGACGACTTCTGGACCGCGCTGGCGCTGACAGTGAGCGACCGTTCTTCCAGATCCGTCGATAGATGAAGCAGCGTGAACCCTGAACCGGAACGAAGACGGGCTGCAGCGCCGACTGCATTTACCAGTCGATTTGGAGAGCCTATTTCGTTGAGGTACTGCCGGAAGGCGTTCCAGATGGTGGATGAGCATCCATCCAGCTTCGTCAAGTCCCACTGCTCTCCCATCGCTTCGATGACGCTGGCCCGATCCGCCCAGACAACCTTTTGACGCCCCTCACGACGCAGCATGGTCACATTGGCCGCTTGGAATTCCGCTGCTGCCTTCTGAGGTGAAAGATCGAACGCGCGAGCGTAGGCGGTCACTGCAGCGTATCGGGAATCGAAATGGTCCAGACTTGAGTCCACGATCCGGCGCACTCGGCCGGCGACGTCCTGCTCCGTCAGAAGCCCTGCTTCGACAAGTCCCGGAATGGCTGTCTGCGCGACGCCCAAGCGGGATGCCGCATCAGCGAAGCTGATTCCCGGCACCCGGCTCGACCGCCTCGGCTTAGGCTCTTGGGTGACCTTTGGCTTCACGTCCGCAACCGGCAATTCGATGCCCGCAAAACCGGTCTCGCCGATGCGCGTGACAGTTTGGCGGCCTTGGAGGATCGCCCACGCTACATCTGCGGGTGCCTGGTCCGACCGGCGACAGAATTCTTCGAAGCCGATGCCGGGTTGATCGACCAATACGGCTTGCCGGGCGATACGATCGAGCAGACTGCGGATTTCCGATCCGAGAAACTTGTCGGCGGCGGGGTCCGCTTCGCCCAGCCGGGTGTAGGGTGCAGTCCGACGTGGGCGAGAAGCGCCCCAAACGCGGTGCCTGACAATCCAAGGGCGGCGGCTGCATGCTTGCGGCACACAAGGTCTGCGAGAAGCTTTTCGAACGCTTCTACATGAGCTGGGGCGAACCAGTATGTTTGGGATCCCGTACGCGCAGTCGGAACAAGGCCCATCTTATGAGCAATCAGTCTGACCTTGCGGCGGGGCGGACCCGGCCGGTCGGCCAAGTCGGTCAGTGTGAGATTGGAAGCGGCTTTGGTTTCAGGGTCCAGTCGGCTGCTACGGGAGTACAGGCTGAGCTGGTCGATCGCGGCGTTGAGGCCGGACACGCACAGGTCGCCGATACCCGAAGACAGGTTCCGTTTGATAGCGGAGGCCACCCAGCCAAAGCTGCCGTCGACCGTTGTCCCTCGCCAACCATCAGTTCGGGCGGCCTGTTCCGCCTTTGCGACCAAGAAGGTGCGTACGCCATCCACGCCCTCGCGAAGACATGCAAAACCCGCAGCGGCCGCGTCATGTCGCCGAACCGCACGGCGTTCAGCCGATGATGCGGCGCATGCGATCCGATCGGTCCCCAAAAGGACGCACCCCGCGATGACGTCCGCCAGCGTAAAGGCGTCCAGGATCGCATTCGGATGAGGCTCGACCACCCCCATGCGCCCCAGCACATACCTCTCCCAATCCAAAGATCTCGGTCCACCATCAGGTGCGCCCGTCGAACAGCGGAGCGTTACGGGCTGACCCAGACTCGCCTGCCACCAGGCCATCCGCTCCCCGGCGTTGAAATCGCACAGGGGCTCTCCATGGATCGGACAGAACCCGGCGGCCGAAAGGTCGAACCAATTCCGATAGTAGTAGGTTTCCCGAAGGCAGGAGGGGCAGGCCCGCGGGTGATAGGGATTGTAATCCTTCTTACGGCTGATGAGTTCGCCGTTCATGATCACGAGCGGACCTTCGATTTTCGGGGTGAAGCGCTTGAGGTTCTCAATGCCCACCGAGGGAAAGCGCGAGCAGAACTCCAGCAGTTCCTCGCGGTCGAAGTTGCGGCCGTTGACTCCTACATAGGAGCCCAGCGTCCGCACGCTGACCTGTGCGTTAGCGACCGCGAGGCGCCGAAAATATCCGTGTGCCGGCTCGAAGGGGAAGGCCTCCCGCGGCCAGGCAGGCAACGGGAATTCAATGAGTGGCGAAGGCATGGATCTCGCCTCCCGTCTTCATGAAGAGGTTAGACGGCGTAGCCGTAGACGCGGCTTCCGCCCTGTTCTCCATAATCTTAGGTGCGTTGGCCCGACCGTCCCGGAAGGGGTTGTAGCCGTTGCCATAGGGCATCCGGGTTTCATAGGCAGCTTCGAAGTGCCGGGCCTCAAGTTGGTCGGCGTCGTCGTTGATCGCCACGCAGGCGGCGAAGTAGATCATGTCATGTAGGACGCCGATGTTGCCCTCCGACACCCAATGCAGGCTGGAGGCCATCTCCACCGAAGCGAGACCTGAGCGGCTGTTGAAGGGCAGCTTCTCGTCGAATGCGTGACAGAGTTTTCTGAACTCGATCTTGTCGTCTGCGCTTTCCCATTCGTAGGGAAGGATGCGGGTGTAGGGCAGCATGCCACGACCGACCAAACGAGGGTCGCCGGCCACTACGTCGTAGGTTTCTTGCAGACCGACGCAAAGGACATTGAACGTGCCGATGTCTACGAGTTTACGCAGCAGGTCCCGCACATAGGTCAGCAGACCGCGCTTGTCGGATTTGATGAACAACTCGGCTTCATCCAGGATCAGCAGCTCGACCTCATGAGTCCTAAAGCCACGTTCGATCGCCTTGAAGATCGCGCCGTTCGAGGCGCGGGCCGTCAGAGTGACGCCGATGGCGTCTGCGATGGCTAGAAGAATGGCGCAGGCCCCGCCTTCCGCAGGCATATCGGCCCGGACCACCGGGAAGACCATGCCGCTGCCGCCAACCGAAGCCGGGTTCTTCTTGAGATAGCGCTTGGC
>NZ_DAMBJX010000023.1:0-32066 GCF_032067225.1 Brevundimonas vesicularis
TGGCAAACGCCGTTCGAACCCCTGCGTGTGACCTGGGTCGCCGATTGGCAAACCGCTCAGGACATCGTTCAGCGTCGTGATTTCGTGCAGAACGCAGACTCGCGTCCTGCCGAATATCTGGACACCAAGAACTTCATGCGGAACGACTTCTCGGTCCGTTATCAGGTTCGTGATGATCTGACGCTCACCGGCACGGTGCAGAACGCCTTCGACTCCGAACAGGCGCGTTGGCTGGGCGCTACGCTCTACTCCAACTTCGATCCTTACGGACGTCGTTACTCGATCAGCCTGAACTACCGTCCCTGGTAAGACTGGGATGAATGCGGAAAGGGCGGCTCAAAAGAGCCGCCCTTTGTCGTTGTCGACAGGAAAACTCCAGCAACGCTTCCGGTTTGGGGTGTTCTTCGGTCCGACTCACCTTATCGCCGTAACCTTCTCTTAACCTTCATGGGCGCAATCCTTAACGCGCTCATAACCAAAGCGATTCGGCGGGGCGGTCGGTTGGTTTGAAGGGGCGGGTCAGCAGGTCGGAAACAGAAAATGTCGCTCTCATTGGTCAAGCCGCAACACACTGAACTGAAGCCCCGCATCGTCGTGTTCGGCGTCGGCGGCGCCGGCGGCAACGCCGTGAACAATATGATCGACGCTGGCCTCGAAGGGGTCGAGTTCGTCGTGGCCAACACCGACGCGCAGCACCTCAGCTTCGCTAAGACCGATCGCCGCATCCAACTGGGCGAGACCATCACCCAAGGCCTGGGCGCCGGCGCCCACCCCGAAGTCGGCATGAACGCCGCCGAGGAATCCGCCGACGAAATCCATCAGCACCTGGAAGGTGCACACATGGTCTTCATCACCTGCGGCATGGGCGGCGGCACCGGCACCGGCGCGGCCCCTGTCATCGCCAAATGCGCGCGGGATCGCGGCATCCTGACCGTCGGCGTCGTAACCAAGCCCTTCACCTTCGAAGGCCGTCATCGCATGCGTCTGGCCGACGCGGGCGTCGCTGAGCTGCAACGCTATGTCGACACCCTGATCGTCATTCCGAACCAAAACCTGTTCCGCGTCGCCAATGAGCGCACGACCTTCGCCGACGCCTTCGGCATGGCCGATCAGGTCCTGCACTCGGGCGTGCGCTCGATCACCGACCTGATGATCCTGCCGGGCCTGATCAACCTGGACTTCGCCGACGTGCGCGCCGTCATGTCCGAGATGGGCAAGGCGATGATGGGCACGGGCGAGGCCACGGGCGACGACCGCGCCCTGCTGGCGGCCCAGAACGCCATCGCCAACCCGCTGCTGGACGAGACCAGTCTGAAGGGCGCCAAGGCCGTGCTGGTGAACATCACCGGCGGTCTGGACATGACCCTGCTGGAAGTCGACGAAGCCGCCAACGCCATCAGCGCGGAAGTGGACGGCGACGCCAACATCATCTTCGGCGCGGCCTTCGACCCGGCCCTGGACGGGAAGATCCGCGTCTCGGTCGTCGCGACCGGCATGGACGAGGGCGAAGTGCGTCGCATTGAACCCATCGCGCCGCCGGCCGCCAGCGCGCCGCTGGCTGGTCATGACGCGCGCCGCTCGGCTGGGGGTCTGTATGGCACGCAAGCCTCGCGCGCCCCGGAACCGACCCGCGACGCCTACCGCGAGCCGGTCCGCGCAGAAGCCCCGCGCGCGCCTGAGCCCCGCATCGAGGCGGCGCCGGTTGTGCCGACCTTTCAGGCTCCTGCCGCTCGCGAACCGGAACCGCGCCCCGAGCCGGTGATCCGCGTCGCCGAGCCGCAGCCGCGCGCTCTGGACCCCATCGTTGATCCTTGGGTCGAGGAATATGAAACCCGCGCGCCGGCCCCGCGCGTCGCGCCGCAAGGCGATCTCTATGAGCGCGCCGCGCCTGCGGCCCAGCAGCCTCAGGCCGACGATGGTTACGACGACCGTGACCACCGCCGCAGCGGCTGGAGCCTGTTTGGTCGCGGCAAGCGCACCCAGCCTCAGCACGACATGTCCTATGCGCCGCAATCGTCGCATCAGGCGCGCTCTTCGGCTCAACCGGTCCAACATCAAGAACCGGAGGCGGGACAGGCCGATGACGACCTGGAAATCCCATCCTTTCTCCGCCGTCTGGCCAACTAAACGTCCCAAATGACGATGAAACGCCCCGGAGCCCGCCTCCGGGGCGTTTCTCGTTCTCGGATGTGTCTCAGACCGAAACAATCCGAAACCGGACTTTGATTTCGCGCTTGCGGCATGACCGCTAGATGAAACGCAGGGCGCAATCCGCACGGCGTGCGGCGCGCAAAGGAAAGAGCGAGTTCAGGTTTGTCGGTCAGAAGCGACCATCACGAACGCACCATCGTCGCCCCGGCCATCATCGCCGGGGTCGGGGTGCACACCGGCCGCCGGGTGCGGCTGGCGGTTCGGCCTGCGCCATCGGGCACGGGCATCGTCTTCGTGCGCACTGACATCACCGACCGCGACAACCGCATTCCGGTGTCAGGCGAGGCCGTGGTTGACGCCCGCCTGAACACCATGATCGAGAACGGCGCGGGTGTTCGCCTGTCGACGATCGAGCATTTGATGGCCGCTTTCGCCGCCCTGGGCGTGTCGAACGCCGTGGTCGAGGTGGACGGACCGGAGCTGCCGATCCTGGATGGTTCGGCGCTGGAGTTCGTGAAGCTGCTGGATCGGGCCGGTTTCCGACCGCAGCCGACGCCGCAGCGCTATATCGAGATCCTGGAAACGGTCCATGTCGTCGAGGGTGACAAGCATGCGGCCCTGATGCCGTGCGACCGCTACGAGATGCGGTTCGAGATCGACTTCCCGTCGGCCGTGATCGGCAATCAAGTGATCGACTTCGTCGTGGACGAACCGAACTTCCGCAAGGAGATCATGGCCTGCCGCACCTTCGGTTTCGCCCATGAGGTCGAGGCGTTGCGCAAGGCGGGTCTGGCGCGGGGCGGCTCGCTGGAGAACGCCGTAGTCATCGACGGCGACGAGATTTTGAATCCCGGCGGCCTGCGCATGGAACGCGAGTTCGTCCGTCACAAGGCGCTGGACGCCATCGGCGACCTGTATGTCCTGGGCGCGCCGCTGCTGGGTCGCTACGAAGGCTACAAGGCCGGTCACGCCCTGAACAACAAGCTGGTCCGCGCCCTGTTGGCCGCCCCGCACGCCTGGCGTGAAGTGACCCGCGTGCCGGAGCTGGCGCGCGCGGGCTAAGCCCCGATCACCGCAATCAATCGACCGAAGTCCGGCTCGCCGTGCTGAAAGGCGCGGCGGTTCGAATAGAACCGCTCTGCGTCCGCGCAGGTGTCGTGGCCGGTCCAGACGGCCTGGCCGACCCCGGCCTGCTGCAACCGCCACAGGACAAAGCCGGGCAGGTCGAACTGGCGTTTGTCGTCGGATTCTCCGGGGTGGAAGAAGCGGTCGCTGCCAGGATCGTGGTGGGTGAAGCGATCTTCGAAATCGACGCCGACCTCATAGCTGGCGGGCGCGATGCAGGGGCCGACGACGGCGACCACCCGCCGAGGCTCGGCGCCCAGGGCCTGCATGGCGGAAACGGCGGAGTGGATGACGCCGCCCAGCGCGCCCTTCCAGCCGGCGTGGACGGCAGCGACGATGCGGGTCTCGGGATCGGCCATCAGGATCGGCGCGCAGTCGGCGGTCAGGACTGAACACAACAGGCCCGGCTCGGCCGAGACGACGGCGTCGCCTTCCGGCCGGTCGCCATGCCAGGGACCTTCGGCCACACGCGCCACGGCGGAATGGATCTGGTAGCAGCCGTTCAGATGATTGGCGTCGGCATTGAAATGGGCCGCGACGCGCCGGCGGTTTTCGGCGACGGCGGCCGGTTCGTCCTTGGAGCCGACGCCAGCGTTCAACCCTTCATAGATGCCGGTCGAGACGCCGCCCGCACGCGTGAAGAAGCCGTGGGCGATGCCGGCGGCGGTCAGAAGCGGGTGGGTGATGGGAGACAGGTCGCTCATGCCCCCACCTATATCAGGCGTCCCAGCCGGGCACGACCAGGGATCGGGGGGCGAAGATGGCGGCGGCCTTGAACAGGGTTCCCATCTGGTCGTCGCCGGTCAGCCGATCCAGCTGGCGCGCAATGACGCCGGAGGCGGCGGGCCGGCCGGCTTTCAGCGCCTCGGCGCGGGCCTCGATGCCCAGCCGGCGTAGGAACTCGCCCTGGGGCAGGCTGCCGGTGACGTCGGCGCCGGTTCGCACCGCAGCTTCCAGCACCAAGGGGAAGTCGGCCCACTGGGTCAGGTCGGCTTCGCCGGGCGTGGCGAGGGGATCCACCTTCTGGTGACGACGCAGGGCCTGGAGCGTGTCGCCGGCTTCGGGGCGGGCGCGGCCATAGTCGATCAGCACAGCGGCGCCCGAGGCGGCTTTCATCAACAGGCCGAGGTCGCGGCCGAAGACCGCCTGCTGATCCGAAATTTCCAGAATGCCGCCTGGCGCGATGTCGAAGTCCGGCTTCTGAAAACCGCCGGAAATGGCGGTCAGGCCGAAGATCAGATCGCCGTCGTCTGTGACGCCGATGCGGCGCTCGGCCCAGCCGCCGTCGGTGCGGACGAACTGACGGGCGGGCATGCAGTCCAACACTTCGTTGGCAATCAGGATGACAGGGGCGTCGGTCTCGATCGCCGTCAGGCTGCGGACCCAGCGCGGCGACGGGTCGGCGCCGGCCAGGGCCTTGGCCTGGAGATCGCGCAAGGGGGCGCTGGGTTCGATCAGGATCAGATCGCAGGCTTCAAGAAAGCCCGGGACCAGGCGGGCGGCGCGTAAGGCGTCGCTCATCAACGTGCCGTCGCCGGGGCCGACCTCGACCAGGCGGAACCGCTCGGGCGCGCCCAGCCGGTTCCAGGTTTCGACCGCCCACAGGCCGATCAGTTCGCCGAACATCTGGCTGACCAAAGGGGCGGTGATGAAGTCGCCACGCGCACCCAAGTCCGGACGCGCCGCATAGTAGCCGCCCTTGGGATCGTGCAGGCAGCAGGTCACGTAGTCGGCGACCGTCATCGGACCCGTCAGCGCGATCTCGCGCGCCAGACGGGCCTTGAGGGTTTCTGTCTCGCTCATGCCTCAGCGGCAGCCGGCGGACGCTTCCACGCCCGCCAGATCAGCCAGGCGCCGACCAAGATCATCGGGATCGACAGCATCATTCCCATGGTCAGGCCGAACGGGAAATCTGGCATGCCGATATCCGGCTCGCGCACATTCTCCAGCGCCGCGCGGCAGACGCCATAACCGACCAGGAACAGGCCGGTGATATAGCCGGGCTTCTTCAGCAGGCCGAACTTCCAGATGGCAATGGAAAGGACGGAGAAGAGGACGATCCCCTCAAGACCCGCCTCATAGAGCTGGCTGGGGTGGCGGGGCGCATCGCCCGCGGGGCAGAAGCCGTACATCTGTTCGATGCGGGCGTTGCAGAAGCGCACGGCCCAGGGGACGGTCGTCTCGCGGCCCCACAGCTCGCCATTGATGAAGTTGGCCAGGCGGCCGAACATCAGGCCGATCGGCACGACGGGCGCGACCAGATCGCCGAGGCGCAGCATGTCGATCTTCTGCGACCGGGCATACAGGACGATGGCCAGGCAGACGCCCAGGAAGCCGCCGTGGAAGCTCATGCCGCCGGTCCACAGCTGGAACAGTTCGAACCGCTCGCCCAGCGTCTGGCCGGTGAACAGCTGGCCGTACATGGCCGGCTTGTAGAAGAGGGCGTAGCCCAAGCGGCCGCCCAAGATGATGCCTAGCACGATCCACAGCACCAGGTCGTCCAGTTGCGTCGTGGTGACAGGCGGCTTGCCGGGCGCCCACAGCCTTTGAGTCTTGGCCAGGCGCGCGGCGTACCACCAGCCCAGCACGATGCCGGCGACATAGGCCAGCGCGTACCAGCGGATCGGAAGCGGTCCGAGGTGGATCAGGACCGGATCGAATTCGGGAAAGGGCAAGGGGCGTTCCTGTGCGGGACTGTCTTTGACAGCGGTTTAGCAAGCGTCGCCGCCGTCGTCGCCTGTGAAGACGCATCACGACGCCTTGATGGCGCCCGCGAAGCAGCAGAAAGAAAGGTTTCGTTCACCATAGTCGGTGAACCTTCGTTAACGACGTTGAGGTCGGAGCCGCCATGCAGACCCGCAATCCCATTCTGGACGAGTTCGCCAAGCTGACGACCGGCGCCATGGGCCTGGCCCAAGCCGCAGGCGAAGAGGCCAAGACCGCCTGGCGCGCCCAGGCCGACCGGATCGCCGCCGAAATGGACCTGGTCCGTCGCGACGAGTTTGATGTTCTGAAGGACGAGATCGCGGCTCTGCGGGCCGAGATCGCAGAGCTGAAGGCCGCCCAAAAGCCGGCTGCAAAGCCCGTGAAGGGAACGTCCACAGATGGAACTCAACCCGGGGACGCAGCCGGTTGAGCCGAATCTGCGAACAGGCTTACCGTTCTGTTAACGCCCGCGATTCTCGCGGACGCAGCGTGAAAGACACTTGATGGACATCGCCCGGCCCGAGGAAGTGGACGTGCCCTTCGACCCGCTTGAGGTCGTCGAGCATGTGCTCACGGCCGAGAATCTTCCCTTCGACCGCACCGACGATGGCGACCTGGCCTTTGCTCTGGCCGGAGACTGGAAGGACTATGAACTGTGGTTCGCCTGGCGTCCCGAGGGCGACTGTCTTCAGCTGTGTTGCGCGCTGGATCTGAAGGTGGCCAAGAGCCGCAAGACGGCGGCCTATGAGCTGGTCGGTCTGATCAACCAGCGCACCTGGATGGGTCATTTCGAGGTCTGGGCCGAGGACGGGGAGATCGTCTTCCGCCATTCGCTGGCCTTGCCGATGGGCGAGCGCCCGACCCTGGCCCAGGCGGCGTCGATGATCGACGCGGCCATTGAGGCTTCGGATCGCTACTATCCCGCCTTCGACTTCATGGTGCGCGGAAACAAGAAGCCGCAGGAGGCGATCGACGCCTGCCTGTTCGAGACCGTCGGCACCGCCTGATGCCAAGCGCGGAATCCGTGGCGGATCCCGTCGTCCTGGTCGGCTGCGGCCGACTGGGCTCCGCCATTCTGGAAGGCTGGCTGCAGACCGGAACGGTGGCGGCGTCCGACCTGATCATTCTCAGCCCGTCGGAAAAGCCGGCTGCCGAAACGGCGCGGGCCAAGGGCGCGCGGATCAATCCGCCGCTGGAGGCTTTGACCGAGGCGGCGGTCATTGTGCTGGCGGTGAAACCGGCCATGTGGCGCGAGGTGATGGCTCCGCTGGCGCCGTTCCTGAACGACCGGGCCGTCATCCTGTCGGTGATGGCGGGCGTGACGGCGCCGACCTTGGCCGAAGGCCTGGGAGGCTGGCCCATCGTGCGAGTGATGCCGACAACCGGCGTGTCGCGCGGTCGCGGCGTGGCCTCGGTCTGGTCGGCGGATTCGCGCGCCGAGGACGTCGGGCGCGCGTTGTTCGAGCCGATGGCCGAGACGGTCGTGCTGGCCGACGAGGCGCTGATGGATGCGGCGACGGCGGTGGCCGGATCGGGCGCAGCCTATTTCTACGCCTTCACCGACGCGCTGGCGCGGGCCGGGGAGGCGGCGGGTCTGGATGCAGCGACGGCGGATGTGCTGGCGCGCGCGACCCTGAGGTCCGCAGCCGACTCCATGGGCGACGACACGCTGGAGGCCCTGATCGGGCGCATCGCCTCGCCCGGCGGCTCGACCCGCGCCGGGCTCGACGCCATGGCGAAGGACGGCCGCCTCACGGCGATGCTGGACGAGACGGTCGCGGCGGCGGTCAGACGCAACCGCGAGATGGGCGCTCAGAAGCGTCCGCGCTCGATCTGATCGCCGAAACGCTCGAACGCGCGGTTGGCGTCACGCCAGACGCTGTAGCCCCAGACGTCGTTGATGCTGGGCGTGAAGTAGGAATAGTCCACGGGCCGCGTCACGCCGTCCGCCATCACGATCTCGCCCTTGATGGCCGCGCCGCCGACGGACACGCTGCGGATCGGGTCGAGGCCGGGCGTCTGACGGACCTGTTCGAACGTCGGCCGGTTCGGCTTCAGATCAACCAGCACCAGATTGGCGGTGGCGCCCGGATAACGCTGGGCCAAGGCCTTGCCGACTTCGGCCTGAAGGCCGGCGATCTGTTCATTGACCTCGCGGTCGCCGAGCTTTTCGACCTCGCGCTGAAGCTGCGGCCCGACCGTGACGTTCACCGTCGGCGCTTGAGCCTGAGCCATGGCGGCGACGGCGACGGTCGCGGCCAGCGGTGCAAAGAAGGCGAGTTTACGCATCGAAATCATCTCCAAGCCCTGTCGCCTTCAAGATGACCCTTGCAGCGTCGTTTCGCCAGACCCTGCTGACGAAAGGTTCAAAGCCTTAGGCGGACTCGGCGACGGTGACCGCGCCGGGGATGCGGATCGTCGCTTTCAACCCGCCCAGTTCGCTGCGATCCAGGGTGACGTCGCCGCCGTGGCCGCGCGCCACATCGCGCGCGATGGCGAGGCCCAGACCGACGCCCTTGCGGTTCTGATTGCGGGACTCGTCCAGGCGCGAGAAGGGCCGGAAGGCCTCGTCATACATGGCTTCGGGAATGCCGGGTCCGTCGTCCTCGACGATGATCTCCAGCCCGCCTGACGCCAAGGCGCGGACCGACAGGCGCACGTGCTCGCCGTGGGATGCGGCATTGCCGGCCAGGTTCACCAGGGCGCGCTTGAAGGCGAGGGGGCGAACCGAGGCGGTCAGGCCCTCGGCGACCACCACCTCGACCTCGGCGCCGGCGCGTTTCGCATCTTCGCCGGCCGCCTTCAGCAGGTCGGAGATCGAGACAGGCTTCGGCGGTTCGCCCGCCTCGCCACGGGCGAAGTCGAGGTATTCGTCGATCATATGTTCCATCTCGTCCAGGTCGCCCCGCATGGCGGACTGGCGCTTGAAGGGTGGAGCCAGAGCCAGTTCGAGACGCAGACGGGTCAAGGGGGTGCGCAGGTCGTGGCTGACCGAGGCGAGCAGGGCGGTGCGTTGATCGATGTGGCGCTGGATGCGGTCGCGCATGGCCATAAAGGCCACGGCGGCGGCGCGGACCTCACGCGCGCCGTGCGGCTTGAACCGGGGCACGGTCTCGCCACGCCCGAAGGCTTCGGCCGCGTCGGCCAGACGCTCGATGGCGCGGACCTGATTGCGGATGAACAGGATGGCGACCCCCATCAGCAGGACGGTCGCCACCGCCAGCCACAGGACGAAGATGTGAGCCTGCGTGGCCACCGCGCGCTCGCGCGGAGCGATGATGCGCAGCACCCCTTGCGGCTCCTGCACCTGGATGTCGACGTAGGCGGGATAGCGGGTGGTGTCGAACCAGTAGGGGCGGTCCAGACGCGCATCCAGGGCCTTGTCCAGCACACGGTCCACCACGCCGATGGCGCCGCGGCGTTCTTCCGTCGGAAGGGTGCGCCCGTCCTGAAGCACGATGGACAGGGACATGGACCGTTCGGCGCGATTGGCCAGCTTGTCCAGGTTCGCCGGGCTGGGGTCGTCCTCATAGCTTTCGACGGCCCAGGCGATGTCGCCGGCCAGGCCTTCGGACAGGCGCGCGGTCACCGTCTGCCAGTGGGCGTCGAAGAAGACCCAGGTCACCGCCATCTGCATCACCAGCACCGGCAGGACGATGATCAGCAGCGACCGGCCCCACAGCGAGGTCGGCAGGCGCCGCTTAAGGAATCGCGGCCACAGATAGGCGGGCAGAAGCCGCATCGGCTCAGTCGGGAGCCAGCATATAGCCGACGCCGCGCACGGTCTGGAGATAGCGCGGGTTCTTGGGATCGACCTCCAGCTTGCGGCGCAGGCGCGTCACCTGGACGTCCACGGCGCGGCCGGTGATGTCGGCGGTGTCGGGCGACAGGCTCATCCGCTCGACCGGAGCATGGGCATGAAGCGCCAGGGTCTTGAGCAACTGGGCCTCGGCCTCGGTCAGACGCTGGGGCGCGCCGTCACGGCTCAACTCCAGCCGTTCCATGTCGAAAACGGCGGTGCCCAGCTTGATTTCCTTGGGACCGATCGGCTTGCCGCCGGTGCGACGCAGGATGGCGTCGATGCGGAGCACCAGTTCGCGCGGTTCGAACGGCTTGGACATGTAGTCGTCGGCGCCGCGCGACAGGCCCTCGATGCGGTCCTCGGGATCGCCGCGCGCCGTCAGCAGCAGGACCGGCGTCTTGGACAATTCGGCCTTGTTGCGGACCCAGCTGGTCAGGTCCAGGCCGCTTTCGCCCGGCATCATGACGTCCAGCACGACCAGGTCGAACTCGATCAGCTCCATCATCCGCTTGGCGGCCGCCGCGTGCGCGGCGCCCGTCACGCGATAGCCTTCGCGCGCTAGGAATTCCTTCAGCAGTTCACGGATGCGATCGTCGTCGTCGACAATCAGCAGATGGCGGCCGACGCCGGGGCCGGCGATGGGGCCTGAGCGGCCATGCGAACGCGATTCCGTCATGCTCATGCGACGTTTCCCCCGCTTGCGGCGTTGACCTGAGCGATTCGTGCGGCTCTAAGACCGTCAGTTTCGCGGGAGACGTATTTCAATGGCCTTCGTTCCTTTCGACGATCGTGACGGCTTCATCTGGGTGAATGGCGATTTCGTCCCCTGGAGGGAAGCGAAAACGCACGTTCTGACCCATGCCCTTCACTATGGCTCGTCGGTCTTTGAGGGTGAGCGTATGTACGGCGGCGAAATCTTCAAGCTGACGCAACATTCCGAGCGCCTGAAGCGGTCCGCCAACCTGCTCGATTTCGAGATACCCTACAGCGTCGCTGAAATCGACGCCTTCTGTAAGGAAACCTGCGCCAAGAACGGTCTGACGGACTGCTATGTGCGTCCCGTCGCCTACCTGGGCCCGGAACAGACCAGCGTTTCGGCCCTGAACAACAAGGTTCACCTGGCCATCGCCGTGTGGGACTGGCCCAGCTATTTCGACCCCGAGGTCAAGGCGCGCGGCCTGCGTTTGGAATGGTCCAAGTGGCGTCGTCCCGATCCGGCGACGGCCCCGACGACGGCCAAGGCGGCGGGTCTGTACATGATCTGCACCATGTCCAAGAACGCCGCCGAGCGCCGCGGTTTCGCCGACGCCCTGATGTTGGACTGGCGCGGCTATGTCGCCGAGGCGACCGGCGCCAACGTCTTCTTCGTCAAGGACGGCGTCATCCACACGCCGAATGTCGAGCACATTCTGGACGGCATCACCCGCCAGACCGTGATCGAGATCGCCCGCGAGAAAGGCATCGAGGTTGTGGTGCGCGAGATCAAGCCGGAAGAGCTGTCAGACTTCACCGAATGCTTCCTGACCGGCACGGCCGTTGAGGTGACCCCGGTCGCCGAGGTGGGCGAATACCGCTTCACCCCCGGCGCCCTGTCGCTGGATCTGATGGATCACTACGGCAAGCTGGTGCGCGGCCAACTGTAAGCCGAGGCGCGACGACAGGAGGAGGGCGGTCCCTTAATGGGCCGCCCTTTTTCGTTTCGCTTGCCAGCCGCGTCACTTTGTCCTTGAAGCGAATACAGACCGGCAGGCGCGCCGGGTGCGGGGATCGTTTTCCATGTTCAGCCTCCTGAACCTCCAGAGCCTTCTGGGTCTGGTCGTCATCGTCGCGGTCTGCTGGGCGATCTCGGAGAACCGCAAGGCCTTCCCCTGGCGGCTGACCATCGGCGCGATCCTGGTGCAGGCGGGGCTGGTGCTGGCCCTGTTCGCCATTCCGGGCTCGCAGGCGGTGCTGGCGGCGGTGACGGGCGCGGTGGACGGTCTGGCGGTCGCCACGACCGAGGGGACCAAGTTCGTCTTCGGCTATCTGGCCGGCGGGGACCAGCCCTATACGGTCTCGAACCAGGGCGCGCTTTTCACCTTCGCCTTCCAGGTTCTGCCGCTGATCCTGGTGATTTCCGCCCTGTCGGCCCTGCTGTGGCATTGGAAGATCCTGAAGTGGATCACGCTGGGCTTCGGCTTCCTGTTCCAGAAGACGATGGGTCTGGGCGGCGCGTCGGCCCTGGCGGTCGCGGCCAACATCTTCCTGGGCATGATCGAAAGCCCGATCGTGATCCGCGCCTATCTGGACAAGCTGACGCGTTCCGAGATCTTCCTGATGATGGTGGTGGGCCTGGCGACGGTCGCCGGTTCGACCATGGTGGCCTATGCGACGATCCTGTCGCCGGTGCTGCCGAATGCGGCGGGGCACGTGCTGGTGGCCTCGATCGTGTCGGCGCCGGCCGGCGTGCTGCTGGCCCGGATCATCATCCCCGAGAAAGAGGGGATGGGCGGCGCGGTCGCAGACTATGACTCGGCCCTGAAATACGACAGCGCCATCGACGCCATCGTCAAAGGGACGTCCGACGGCCTGATGGTGGTGCTGAATATCTCGGCCGTGCTGATCGTGTTCGTGGCCTTGGTCGCCCTGGTCAACGTCATGCTGGGCGGGTTCGTCGTGTTCGATGCGCCCCTGACCGTCGAGCGGATGCTGGGCTGGATCTTCGCGCCGGTCGCTTGGCTGATCGGGGTCGAGTGGAAGGACGCCGATGTCGCCGGCTGGCTGCTGGGCGTCAAACTGACCCTGACCGAGTTCGTCGCCTTTATCGACCTGGGCAAGGTGCCGGCTGCAGAGATGACCGAGCGCACGCGGATGCTGATGACCTACGCCCTGTGCGGCTTCGCCAACATCGGCTCGGTCGGCATCACCGTCACCGGCCTGTCGGTCCTGATGCCAGAACGCCGCGAGGAGGTGCTGGGCATGGTCTGGAAGGGCCTCTTCGCCGGCTTTTTGGCCACCTTGATGACCGCGGCCATCGTCGGCGCGATGCCCAGCGTTGTCTTCGGCTAGGACACGCTCAGCGCGGCGTGAACTTGCGGATGACGCCGGAGAAGGTCATCAGCAGGCGCTCGCCGGTATTGATCTGGCCCCGCACGAAGATCAGGCTCTTGCCGGCCTTGGTGACCTGGCCGGTGGCCTCGATCAGTTCGCCGACATAGCCGCCGTCGATGAAGGTGGAGTCCAGCTGGACCGTGACGCCCGAGGCGCCCTCCATCTCCTGATAGGCGATCTGGAACATGGCGATGTCGGCGAAGGTCATCAGGCAGCCGCCGTGCATCCGCCCGCCTGCGTTCATATGCTTCTGCTCGGCGCGGAAGGCGCAGCGCATGTGCCCGTCGGGATCCGGCTTGCCGTAGAAGGGGCCGACCACCGTGTCGAATGTGTCGTGCAGATCGTAGGTCTGCCAGCCGGCGAACTCGCCCTCGGTGATGGTGATTTTCTTGGGCATGCAGACTCGGCCTTACTTATGGGCGTGCGTTGCAGCATATAGGCGCAATGAGCGACCCGATCGAAACCGCAATCCTGAACAAAATCGCCGCGCTTGAGCCCGGCAAGAGCATTGAGCCCGCGGAAGTGGCCAAAGAGCTACAGCCCGAGCAGTGGCAGCGCATGCTGCCCAAGGTCCGCGCGACCGCTTTGGGCCTGATGCGCCAGGGCAAGCTGACCATCACCAAGAAGGGCAAGGCGGTCGATCCGGACAATTTCCGCGGCGTCACGCGCCTGCGCCAGGCGACCGAGGAAGAAACGGCCCTGGCGCTGAGCCGCCGTCCGCCGGTCGTCGAGGGCGATGACGACTGATCTCGACGAGATCCTGAGCGACATCCGCGCCTGCCGCGCCTGCGCGGGCGTCCTGCCGCACACGCCGCGCCCGGTAGTGCGGGTCTTTCCCGAGACGCGGCTGCTGATCTGCGGCCAGGCGCCGGGACGACGCGTCCACGAGAGCGGCCTGCCGTTCACGGATCCCTCAGGCGATCGTCTTCGTGACTGGATGGGCGTGGACTATGAGACCTTCTACGCCGACCCGCGCATCGGGGTGGCGGCCCAGGCCTTCTGCTATCCGGGCACCGCGCCGAAAGGCGGCGACTATCCGCCGCCGACACGCTGTGCGGAACTGTGGCGACCGCAGTTGCTGGACGCCCTGCCGCAGATGGAACTGACCCTGCTGGTCGGCGGCTATGCCCAGGCTTGGGCGCTGGGCGATAAGGCCAAGCGGACCATGACCGAAACGGTCCGAGCGTGGCGGGAGTATGCGCCGGATCTGCTGGTGTTGCCGCATCCGTCTTGGCGCAATACGGCCTGGCTGAAGAAGAATCCGTGGTTTGAGGCGGAGGTGCTTCCCTATCTGCGGGAACGCGTTCGGCGCATTCTGACTTCTGCAAATCCGGCGGCCGTTCGCTCCAGCGAGAAGGACGTGCCGGTGGTATCGTGAGCGCTGCTTGGGACACATGGCCTTGATCGCCTCCAGACTTATGCCGCTGACCGCCGCGCTCATTCTGTCGGCCTGCGCCGCACCCCACATTCAGCCGCCGTTGACGCCGCCGCCGGGCTTTGTCGGCGCCCATGTCGAGGATCGGGCGCTGGTCATGTCGGACGGCGCGCGCCTGCCGTATCTGCACTGGGGGCCAAAGGATGGGGCGCCTTGGGCGGTGATCGTGGCCTTGCATGGGATGAACGATCACGACGCCAGCTTCCGTCTGGCCGGCCCCTGGTGGGCCGAGCAGGGGATCGAGACCTGGTCCTACGACCAGCGTGGCTTCGGCGGGGCGCTGGGGCGGGGCGAATGGGCAGGGCAGCAGCGGATGACGGATGATCTGCGCGAGATCACCGCGATGGCGCGGGCCCGCTATCCCAATGCCGTCATCGCTGTGGTGGGCGAGAGTATGGGAGGGTCGGTGACGGCGGCGGCGTTCGGCTCCGACAATCCGCCGGATGCGGACCGGATCGTGCTGCTGGCGCCCGGCGTCTGGGGCTGGTCGACGCAAGGACCATTGAACAGCACGGCGCTGAACATCGCAGCGCGGGCGTTGGGCGACGTGGCGCTGGAACCGCCAGAGTTCATCACCCGCGACATCCACGCCTCGTCGAATACGCTGGAGTTGATCCGCAACGGGCGCGATCCGATGAGCATCCTCGCGACCCGGTTCGACACGGTCTATGGGCTGGTCGATCTGATGGAGGCCTCGTCGCGCAGCCTGGGCCGCATCCGGGGCGACGCCATCCTGATGTACGGCGCCCACGACGAGGTGGTGAAGAAGGGGCCGATGAAGTTGGCGCTGGAGCGGGCCGAGCGGGAGGGCGGGACGCTGCGGACCGCATGGTATCCGAACGGCTGGCATCTGCTGAACCGCGATCTGGACGCCGAGATCGTCTATCGCGATGTGGTCTCGTGGCTGAGAGATCCGACAGCCCCCCTGCCGTCCGGTGCGCCGGCGGTTTTGCCGCAGCTTCAGGCGGGTGGGGCGCGCCCTTAAGCGGGTCTTAACGCGACGTTTACCATCCAGGCGGCATTTTCTGCCTAGCGGGGCGTTCGTGTCTCCCGCGAGTAGGGGGCGGGGACGCGTGGGCGGCTTCACAGCGGCGTTGCAGAAGTTCGGGATCGGCCGTCTGGCTGCGGTCCTCGGCGTCGCCGCAGGCGTGGCCGCCGTGCTGGTCGCCGTCATGCTGCGCATGGGCCAGGCGCCGGACGCGCTTCTCTATTCCAACCTGGATCTGCGCGAGGCCAGCGAGATCAGCGCCGCCCTGGATCAGGCCGGCATCAAATATTCGTCCAAGGGCGACGGCTCGACCATCATGGTCAACCGCGACGAGGTCGGCACCGCCCGTATGCTGGTCGCGGGTAAGGGCTTGGTCACGTCCGGATCGGTCGGCTACGAGCTGTTCGACACCCAGTCGGTGCTGGGCCAGACCGAGTTCCAGCAGCAGCTGAACGAGCAGCGCGCCCTGCAGGGCGAACTGTCGCGCACCATCATGTCCATGCGCGGCATCACCGCCGCCCGCGTTCACATCACCATGCCGCGCCGCGAGATGTTCACCTCGGCCGCCGGCGAACCGACCGCCGCCGTGCTGGTGGGCCTGGGAGGGCGTGACCTGACCAGCGATCAGGTGCGGGCGATCCGCAATCTGGTGGCCTCATCCGTGCCGAACCTGAAGCCCGACCGCGTCACAGTGGCGGACCAGACCAACCGCACCCTGGCGGCCGGCAGCGACGACGGAACCTTCACCTCAGCCTCTGCCGCCGAGGCCAAGGGCAATACCGAGAGCCAGCTTCAAGCGCGCATCAAGGATATCGTCGAAGGCGTCGTCGGCGCGGGCGCTGCTCGCGTTCAGGTCACGGCCGACATCGACCAGAGCCGCGCCACGACACAGGAAGAAAAGTTCGATCCCGATGGTCAGGTCGTCCGCTCGACCACGACCAACGGCTCGCAATCCGCAGACAACAGCGCCCAGCCCGACGGCGGCGTGACTGCGACGAACAACATCCCTGGCGGGGCGGCGCCCGGTGCCACGCCGGCCGGTTCGACCAACTCGGAAAACGCCGAGACGACCAACTACGAAATCTCCAAGACCACCACGACCACGACCAAGGAGCCGGGCGAGGTCAAGAAGCTGGCCGTCGCCGTCGCGGTCGACGGCAAGTGGACGCCGGCCAAGGACGGCAAGGGCGAGCCGACCTATGCGCCGCGCACGGCCGAGGAGATCGCCCAGATCAAGTCGCTGGTCGCCGCCGCCGCCGGCATCGACGAGACACGCGGCGACAAGATCGAAGTGATCAACGTCCGCTTCAACCACGACACGGGCATTGAGGGCGGTCTGGACGGAAAGTCGTCGCTGCTGGACTTCTCCAAGAACGACATCATGCGTTTCGTCGAGCTGGGCATTCTGACGGTCGTCGCCTTGCTGCTGATCTTCTTCGTGCTGCGTCCTCTGCTGAAGACGGCCGCCGGTGGCGGGGCCAATCTGCCGGCGCTGGCGGGCGCCAACGGCGTGCCGGTCACGACCGTGGCGACCACGGTGATCGGCCCGGACGGCCAGCCTCAGCTGGTTCAGCTGCCGGCGCCCAGCGAGATGGAACAGAAGATCGACATCGCTCGCATCGAGGGTCAGGTGAAGGCGTCGTCGGTCAAGAAGGTCGCCGACTTCGTTCAGTCGCATCCCGATGATGCGGCCGGCATCCTGCGGACCTGGGTGGCCGAAGGCTAATGGCGAAGCTGGTCAACAAGAAAGCCTCGATCGACGATCCCAACAAGCTGTCGGGGCCGGAGAAGGCCGCCGTCATCCTGCTGGCGCTGGGCGAAGAGCACACCGCCCTGTGGGAGCGGCTGGACGACGACGAGGTCAAGGAAATCTCACAGGCCATGGCGACCTTGGGCAACGTCAGCGCCGAGGCCGTCGAGGCTCTGATGATCGAGTTCGTCTCGGGCTTGTCCGGTTCGGGCTCGGTCATGGGCAGCTACGAGCAGACGCAAAAGCTGCTGGCCGCCTTCCTGCCCAAGGATCGCGTCGACGGCCTGATGGAGGAGATCCGAGGTCCGGCTGGTCGCACCATGTGGGACAAGCTGGGCAATGTGAACGAGGCCGTTCTCGCCAACTATCTGAAGAACGAATACCCCCAGACCGTCGCCGTCATCCTGTCAAAGGTGCGCTCGGACCACGCCGCCCGCGTCCTGACCAGCCTACCGGAAGACTTCGCCCTGGAATGCGTCCAGCGGATGCTGCGCATGGAGCCCGTCCAGCGCGAGATACTTGACAAGATCGAGGCGACGCTGCGCACCGAGTTCATGTCGAACCTGGCGCGCACCTCCAAGCGCGACAGCCACGAGATGATGGCCGACATCTTCAACAGCTTCGACCGCCAGACTGAGGCCCGCTTCATCGGCGCCCTGGAAGAGCGCAATCGTGAATCGGCCGAACGCATCCGCGCCCTGATGTTCGTCTTCGAGGATCTGTCCAAGCTGGATCCGGGCGGGGTGCAGACCTTGCTGCGCGCCGTGGACAAGGATTCGCTGGGCCTGGCGATGAAGGGCGCGTCCGAAGGACTGCGCGAGATGTTCTTCTCCAACATGTCCGAACGCGCGTCCAAGATCATGCGCGAAGACATGGAGTCGATGGGTCCGGTGCGTCTGAAGGACGTGGACGCCGCCCAGATGGCCATGGTCCAGGTCGCCAAGGATCTGGCCGCCAAGGGCGACATCATGCTGGCCGGTCAGGGCGCCGACGACGAGTTGATCTACTGACATGACCCAGTCCCCTGAGATCCGGCGCCTTTTCGCCTTCGACACCGAGTTCGACGCGGACGGCACGGTCGTGCGCCCCGGCGCCTGGACGCCGGCCAAGCGCTCCTATCTGCCGGCCGAGGTCGAGGCCCTGGTCGCGCAAGGGCGTCTGGAAGCGCGCGAACAGGCCCTCGCCGAGGTCGAGAACATCCGCGCCATGGCCCTGAGCAATATCGCCCAGGCCGTCGCATCGGCCATGCCGACCCTGAAGGCTGTGGCCCAGGCGCACCGCGAACAGGCCGCTGACCTGGCCCTCGCTGCTGCGCGCACCATCGCTTGGGCCGCTCTGGACCAGTTTCCGCGTGCGCCGCTGAAAGCCGCTTTGGAACTGTTGGCGCAGGAAATCGACGCCTCGCCGCGTCTAGTCGTTCGCGCCTCGGGCCTGGATGACGAGGCGCGCGGCCTGATCGAGCGCGCCTGCGCCGACAGCGGATTCACCGGCGTGGTCGCCTTCCGCGATGAACCGGGCATGGCCCAGGCCGCCTTCCAGCTGGAATGGGCCGACGGGCGCGCTGATCACGATCCGCAAGGCTCGGCCGACCGCGTCGCTGAGGCCCTGACCGCCGCCCTGGCCGCCGAGGCCGGACACGCCGAAACCCTTCCCGTCGACAGGAGCATGTTCTGATGGCATCCGACGACCTGGCGCTGGAGGAATTCTCCGGCCTTTCGGGCCTGCCGCCCCTGGACGACAGCGGCGAAAAGAGCGCCGCCGACCTGGCGACCGTCTTTGACGTGCCGGTCAACATCTCGGCCGTTCTGGGCAAATCGCACATGTCGGTGGCCCAACTGCTGAAGCTGAACAAGGGCTCGGTGCTGGAGCTGGACCGCAAGGTCGGCGAGGCGATCGACATCTTCGTCAACAACCGCCTGATCGCGCGCGGCGAGGTTGTCGTCGTCGACGACCGGCTGGGCGTGACCATGACGGAAATCATCAAGACCGAGGATTCGGGCACCTGATTGGCGACCGGCTTTAGAGATTAGAGGAGAAGAACGATGCGTCTTCTGGTGGTAGGCAGACTGAGCGGCCAGCTCGCTTCGGCGGTGAAGATGGCCATGGCGCACGGCGCCAAGGTCAATCACGTCGAGCGCGCCGACCAGGCGACCGAACAACTGCGCCGGGGGCAGGGCGCCGACTTGCTGATGGTCGACTATCAGCTGGACATCGCCGCCCTGATCGCCGCCAACGAGGCCGAGCGGATCACCATTCCGGTCGTGGCCTTCGGCGTCGACGCCGATGCGCGAGAGGCGGCCGCCGCCATCAAGGCCGGCGCCAAGGAATTCATTCCGCTTCCGCCCGACGCCGAACTGATCGCCGCCGTCCTGTCGGCCGTCGCCGACGACGAAAAGCCGATGATCTCGGCCGACCCCTCGATGAAGGCTGTGCTGCAACTGGCCGACCAGGTCGCGCGCTCGGAAGCCTCAATCCTGATCACCGGCGAAAGCGGCGTCGGCAAGGAGGTGATGGCGCGGTATCTCCACGAGCATTCACGCCGGTCCGAGCGCCCGTTCATCAGCGTCAATTGCGCCGCCATTCCCGACAATCTGCTGGAATCCGAACTGTTCGGCCACGAGAAGGGCGCCTTCACCGGCGCGGTCGCGCGCCGCATCGGCAAGTTCGAAGAGGCCGACGGCGGCACGCTTCTGCTGGACGAAATCTCCGAGATGGACGCCCGGCTCCAGGCCAAGCTGCTGCGCGCCATCCAGGAGCGCGTCATCGACCGCGTCGGCGGCTCCAAGCCGGTTTCGGTCAACATCCGCATCATCGCCACCTCGAACCGCGATCTGGCCAAGGCCGTGGCGGAAGGCACCTTCCGCGAGGACCTGCTGTATCGCCTGAACGTGGTGAACCTGCGCCTGCCGTCCTTGCGCGAGCGGCCCGGCGACATCGTGGTTCTGGCCGACCACTTCATCAAGAAATACGCCGCCGCCAACGGCGTGCCGGTGCGTCCGATCTCGGCCGCCGCGCGTCAGGCCATTTCGGCCCATCGCTGGCCGGGCAACGTCCGCGAGCTGGAAAACGCCATGCACCGCGCTGTGCTGCTGGCCACCGGCCCCGAGATCGACGTCGACGCCATCCGCCTGCCGGACGGTCAGCCGCTGGGCGGCATGGGCGCGGGCATGATGGCGGGACAGGCCTATGAGGCGCCGCAAGCCGGGGTGGCCGCGCGCGCCGCCCAGGCGGCCGACGCCGTGACCCGCAGCTTCGTGGGTCAGACCGTGGCGGCGATGGAAAAGACGCTGATTCTGGACACCCTGACCCACTGCCTGGGCAACCGCACCCACGCGGCCAACATCCTGGGCATCTCGATCCGCACCCTGCGCAACAAGCTGAACGAATACGCCGATGAGGGCACGGCTATTCCGGTGCCGATGAGCGGCGTCTCCGCCTCGGGCTACGCGGCCTGAACCTATGCGGGCACCCGTGGAGCGCCGACGCGTCCTGACGGGACTGGCCGCCTTGGGCGCGGTCGGCTGTTCGCCGCGCGCGGAGTCACGCCCTGCCGCGCCCGCCCGTCTGTCAGACGAGGTTATTGACCTGTCCGACCTGGAAGCGCGCAATGACGGCCGTCTCGGCTTCGTCGTTCAGGACGCGGCGACAGGGCGTAAGCTGGTTTGGCGCGGCGACGAACGCTTCGTCTATTGCTCGACCTTCAAGATGTATCTGTCCGCCGCGACCCTGTTGCTGGTGCAGGCCGGGCAGGAGCGACTGGATCGCCGTATCCCCATCGCTGCGGCGGATATGATCAACCACGCTCCGATCACCGAGCCCGCCGTTGGCTCCAGCCTGACGGTCGAGCAGTTGATGAAGGGCGCGGTGGAGGTCAGCGACAACCCCGCCGCCAATCTGTTGCTGAAGGCCATGGGTGGCCCTTCGGCGATGCAGACCTTCTATCGAAGCATCGGCGACGACAGCACCCGCTCGGACCGTTTCGAGCCGGAGATGAATCGTCTGGACGGCGACAAGGACACCATCCTTCCCAACCAGTCGGTGGCCAATCTCCGGCGTCTTTTTCTGGATCCGGCCTCGCCGCTGACCGCGGCGTCGCGCGACCTGTTGCTGCAGTGGATGACCGATACGCCCACGGGGCAGAATCGTCTTAGGGCTGGGACGCCTGCGGATTGGCGGGTGGCGCACAAGACGGGAACGGGGGGCTATGGGCCGACCAATGACATCGGCCTGCTGTATCCGCCGAACGGCCAACCTGTGATCGTCGCCGCCTATTACCACGCTGCCCGGGCGACATCGGACGACGCTAATGCGGCCGTGATCGCTGAGGCGACGCGTCGCGCGCTGAAGGCGTTGGGCCGTGACTGATACGCCGGTGATGATGAAGGACGGCATGGCGCGCCCGACGGGCCGCGACGTCCTGGGCTGGGTCAACCGCGGCGAAGTGCTGATGGCGGTCGGCGTGATCGGCGTGATCATGCTGCTGATCTTGCCGGTGCCCAAGTTCCTGCTGGATCTGCTGCTGGCCTTTTCGCTGGTGTCCAGCGCGCTGATCCTGATGACCGCCGTGATGATGAAGCGGCCGCTGGATTTCGCCATCTTTCCGACGGTGCTGCTGGTCTCGACCCTGTTCCGTCTCGGTCTGAACCTGGCCTCCACGCGTCTGATCCTGACCCACGGCCAGGAAGGTCACGATGCGGCGGGTCAGGTCATCAACGCCTTCGGTCAGTTGATGATGGGCGGCAACTTCATCATCGGGGTGATCATCTTTGCGATCATTCTGGTGGTGAACTTCGTCGTCATCACCAAGGGCTCGACCCGGATCGCCGAAGTGTCCGCCCGCTTCACCCTGGACTCCATGCCGGGCAAGCAGATGGCCATCGACGCCGATCTTTCGTCGGGCCTGATCACCGAGGACCAGGCCAAGCTGCGCCGCAAGGAGTTGGAGCAGGAATCGACCTTCTTCGGCGCCATGGACGGCGCCTCCAAGTTCGTGCGCGGCGACGCCGTCGCCGGGCTGATCATCACCTTCATCAACGCCATCGGCGGCATACTGATCGGCACGCTGCAACACGGCATGCCGGCGATGGAGGCCGCCAACACCTATGTCCAGCTGACCATCGGCGATGGTCTGGTGACGCAGGTGCCGGCTATCATCATCTCGATCGCCGCTGGCTTCCTGGTGTCCAAGGCGGGCGTCGAAGGCACGGCGGACAAGGCCATGGTCACCCAGTTGGCGACCAATCCCGTGTCGCTGGGCGTGGTTTCGGGCGCCGCCGGTCTGATCGGTCTGATCCCGGGGATGCCGCTGATCCCGTTCGCGGCCCTGGCCATCGGCTCGGGCTTCATGGCTTGGCGGCTGGGCCGCAATCGCTTGAAGCCTCAGCCGACAGAGGCGGAGATTGCGGCGGCGGCAGCGGCCGCACAACCCAAGGAAGACGTCGAAGAGCCGATCGCCAACGTCCTCACCATCGACGAGGTGAAGATTGAACTCGGCTACTCGCTTCTCAGCCTGATCAACGATCTTGAAGGACGCCGCCTGACCGATCAGATTCGCGCTCTGCGGCGGTCGCTGGCCCAAGAATACGGTTTCGTCATTCCCCAGGTGCGCATCCTCGACAACATGCGCCTGCCGACCCAAGGCTACGCCATCCGCATCAAGGAGATGGAGACGGGCGCGGGCGAAGTGCGGCTGGGCCACCTGATGGCGATGGATCCGGCGGGGCGTCAGGTGGAACTGCCGGGTGAGCATATGCGCGAACCGGCTTTCGGCCTGCCGGCGACCTGGATCGAGGAAGGTCTGCGCGAGGAGGCGACGTTCCGGGGCTACACCCTGGTCGATCCGTCTACGGTCCTGACGACCCATCTGACCGAGATCCTGAAAGACAATATGGCCGATCTGCTGTCCTATGCGGAGGTGCAGAAGCTGCTGAAGGAACTGGGCGCCGAGGAGAAGAAGCTGGTCGAGGAACTGGTGCCCAGCGTGGTCACCGTCACGACGCTGCAGCGGGTGCTGCAGTCGCTTCTGCGCGAGAAGGTGTCGATCCGCGACCTGCCGGCGATCCTGGAAGGTTTGGCCGAGGCGGCGCCGCACAGTTCCAGCGTCACCACCCTGGTCGAACACGTTCGTGCGCGCCTGGGCCGCCAACTGTGCTGGCAGAACAAGGACGGCGAGGGTGCCCTGCCCATCGTCACCCTGTCGCCGGAATGGGAAAACGCCTTCGCCGAAAGCCTGATCGGCAATGGCGAGGACAAGCAGCTGGCGATGGCGCCGTCGCGCCTTCAGGACTTCATCCGCGCCGTGCGCGACACCTTCGAGCGGATCGCCATGACGGGCGAGAACCCGGTGCTGCTGACCGGGCCGATGACGCGGCCCTATGTGCGATCGATCATCGAACGCTTCCGCGGCCAGACCGTCGTGATGAGCCAGAACGAGATTCATCCCAAGGCCCGGTTGCGGACCCTTGGCCAGGTCTGATCCCGCCGACTTGGCAGTTTGACGTTTGACGCGGCGACGCACCCCGCTAAAGCTCCGCCGTCATGAGTCCGAACCCCCGATCCCAATGGTCGCGCCTGCGCGACTTCATGCGTACGCCGTCGTTGGCCAGGTCGATCTCTGCCATGCTGATCCTGGCGTTCGGACTGCTGATCGTGGTCAATGCGACGACCTTCGTGATGATCCAGCGCACCGTCGCGTTGAACAAGACCATCGAGCATGCTCAGCAGATGCGGCGCGCCGCGCGCACGGTTCTCATTGCGAGCCTGAACGCCGAAACGTCGCAACGCGGTTTTCTGCTGACGGGACGAAGCGATTTTCTACAGCCCTATCGTGACTCCAGGGCCGACATGGAGCCCGCTCTCGCGTTTCTGGATGAGGGCGCAGCCCTCGATCCGACGCTGAAAGACACCGTCGAACCCATTCACCGTCTGGGTGACAAGAAATGGGACGAGATGGAGCGCACCGTCGCTTTGGCGCGGCAGGGTCGGATCGGGCAGTCGATCCAGGCCGTGCGGTCTGGCGAAGGCAAGCAGTATATGGACGAGCTCCGAGCCGCCATCGACAAGTTCGACAAGCTGAAGTCCGACCGAATCGACAGTCGACGTCGGGCCTCGGAGCGTTTTGGCTTCCTGACCGTCACGATGAACGCCATCGCGGGGCTTCTGGTCCTCGTTCTGGCTCTGCTGTCAGCCTGGCTGGTGCGGCGTTACGTGGCCGAGATCCAGTCCGCCCGCGCGACCCTGGACGCCGCCAACGCCAGCCTGGAAGACAAGGTCCGCGAGCGCACCGGCGACCTGATGCGCGCGAACGAGGAAATCCAGCGCTTCGCCTACATCGTCAGCCACGACCTGCGCGCGCCGCTGGTCAACGTGATGGGCTACACCTCCGAACTGGAGCAGGCAGGCAAGATCGTCGACAAGGCGATCTATGAGGCGGAAAAGACGCGCGTGGTCGATCCCGAGATCGTCACCGCCGTGCGCGAGGAAATGCCCGAGGCCATAGGCTTTATCCGCGCCTCGACCGAGAAGATGGACCGGCTGATCAACGCCATCCTGAAGCTGTCGCGCGAAGGTCGCCGCAACCTGCTTCCAGAACCGCTGGACATGACGACGATGGCCCAGAATATCGCTAACAGCGTCCATCACCAGACCGAAGCCTCGGGCGCCCGCATCGATGTGCAGCCGCTGCCCGAAATCGAAAGCGACCGCATTTCGATGGAGCAGATCGTCGGAAATCTGATCGACAACGCCGTCAAATATCTGGATCGCGACCGGCCAGGCGAAATCGTCGTGTCTGGCGAAGACGTGCCGGGCGGCTGGGTCGTCTACCGGGTCGCCGACAACGGCCGGGGCATCGCCCCGCGTGACCATGAGCGGATCTTCGAACTGTTCCGCCGCTCCGGAAAACAGGACCGTTCCGGCGAAGGTCTGGGGCTGGCGTTCGTCAGAAACAGCGTGCGCCGCCTGGGCGGGACCATCGACGTCGAGTCCGAACTGGGCAAAGGCTCGACTTTCCTGCTGAAATTCCCCAAACGACTGATCCTGTCTGAACCCGGAGGCGCGCTGTGACGCAACCCGTCAAAATCATCATGGTCGAAGACGACCACGGCCACGCCAAGCTGATTGAAAAGAACATCCGCCGGGCCAACATCAACAACGAGATCAAGCATTTCGATGAGGGTGGTGCGGCGCTCGACTATCTGTTCAGCGACGAAATCCTCGCCAATGGCCCGCTGCTGATCCTGCTCGACCTCAACCTGCCCGATATGTCGGGTACGGACATTCTGGAAAAGGTGAAGGCCAACGACCGTCTGAAGCGGGCTCCGGTCGTGGTGCTGACGACCACGGACGACAAGGTCGAAATCCAGCGTTGTTACGACCTGGGTTGCAACGTCTACATCACCAAGCCGGTGGATTATGAATCCTTCGCCGGCGCCATCCGTCAGTTGGGTCTGTTCCTGTCGGTGATCCAGGCGCCGGAGATCTGACGATCGACGCGTCCCAGCCCATCCGCCTGCTCTACATCGACGATGATCGGGGTCTGTCCCGACTGGTCGAGAAGGAACTGGGGCGTCACGGCTACGCCGTCACCTGCGCGCCCGACGGCGATGCGGGGCTGGATCTGTTGCAGCAGGACGAGTTCGACGTCTGCGCGCTGGACCATTATATGCCGACGCGAGACGGGCTGGACGTCCTGCCGGACATTCTGGCCCTGACAGCGCCGCCCCCCGTCGTCTATGTGACGGGTGCGCAGGATGGGCGGATCGCCGTCGCCGCCCTTCGAGCGGGCGCGGCGGACTACGTGATCAAGGACGTCTCGGAGGATTTCACCTCCCTGTTGCGCTCGGCGCTCGAGGACGCCCTGTCGCGCCGTCGGCTGGAGCGCGAGAACGAACTGGCGCAGGAAGAAATCCGCCGAGCGCGCGATCGGGCCGAGGCGATGCTGCGTGAGGTGAACCACCGCGTCGGCAACTCGCTGCAGCTGGTGTCCAGCTTCATGTCGTTGCAGATGCGCCACGTCACCGATCAGGGCGCCAAGGACGCGCTGCGCGAATCGCAGGCGCGCATCGAGGCCGTCGCCCATGTTCACCGCCGCCTCTACACGTCTGGCGACATGAGCCACGTGGCGATGGACGAATATCTGGTCGGGCTGATGGACGAACTGTCCAAGTCCATCGGGCCAGACGAAGGATCGCCCAAACTGACGCTGGACGCTGAGCCCTTGTCGGTCACGACCGATCAGGCCGTCTCCATCGGCGTCATCGTCACCGAACTGGTCACCAACGCGGTCAAATACGCCTATGCGCCGGGACAGGGCGGCGAGATTCGCATCCATCTGCGCCGCGAGACGGACCATCGCGTGATGCTGACGGTCGAGGACGATGGCCCCGGCATGGGCGATGGAACGCCGAAGGGCACGGGGCTTGGTGGCAAGATCATTTCCGCCATGGCGTCTGGCCTGCGCTCGGCCGTCGAGTTCGACGGCGCCCACAAGGGCGTGCGCGCCAGGTTGTCGTTCGACCTCTAGGGTCGGTTTTCATCATGTTGCAGTTCGGCGTTCGCAAACCCGCTTCGGATTATCGTCACCGCGCCACCGCGTTCGGCATCGTCGAGCGCGACGGCCTGATCGCCTGTGTGCGCGTCGAACGCGAGGCCGGCCCCTATTTCGATCTTCCCGGCGGCGGCTTGGATTTGGAAGAGACCGAGGTTCAGGCGCTGATCCGCGAATTCGTCGAGGAAACCGGCTTGACGGTCGCGCCGCTGAACCGCATCGCAGAGGCCAGCCAGTATTTCGTGCGTTCGACGCGCGAGCCGGTGAACAATGTCGGCGGCTTCTGGACGGCGACTGTGGCGGCCGAAAATCCCGATGCAAAATGTGAGGACGATCACACGCTGGTGTGGCTGGATCCGACCTTCGCCATCTCGCGCTTGCGTCACGATTCTCACGCCTGGGCTGTCGCCGTCTGCCTACGTCGTCCAAGCTGAGCCTTACGGAACAGGCCATTAGCGAAGTCGTTTATTTTTCGAACCGCAACGTTACGTCGCGGCGATGAAGATTAGGAGATTTCCATGGCTGACCACGACCGTATCGAAGGCGCCGCCAAGAACATCGGTGGCAAGATTAAAGAAGGCGTCGGCAAGGTGACCGGCGACACCAAGATGCAGGCCGAAGGCAAGGCCGATCAGGTCGAAGGCAAGGTCCAGAATACTGTCGGCGGCGTCAAGGACAGCCTGCGCGACAAGGCCTAAGCTTCCCTAGAATGCGCGAAGATGCGAAGCGCCGTCCGCGAAAGCGGGCGGCTTTTTTTTTTCGATCAATCCTTGTCGCCCCACAGGGTCAGCGACAGCCCCTTCTTGTCGGCTCCATCGACCGGGCGGCACTCAGAGCTGAACCCGCCCTCGACCGGACGCGGACGACAATCCATTTCTCGCAGGCTCGAGGGCGCGGCCGCCGTGCGAGACTGGGGGCCGCACTGGACCGCATAGTCCGAGCCCCCGGCGCTGGCCCGGATCATCTGACAGTCGCCGGCCATGCCGCTGGGGCGTAGAGCTTCCGGCAGGTCCGGTCCCATGGCGATGGCGAGTTGCTCGCGCACCTCGGTCTGGCATTCGGCCATGGACTGCTGGCCGCGCACCAGCGGACTGCACCGTGCGCGCTCGAAACCAAAGGGATCAGCCAGGCCCCAGGCAGGCACATTGTGCTCGAGCGGCGGCGCCGGCGTTTCGACGACAGCCTCTGGCGCGGGCGCATCCCACACGACGGTCGGCGCAGCTTGTTGGAGGATCAGCAAGGCGAAGGCGGCGGCGATCATGGTCGGACCCTTCGTGAAGTTGCAGGCGGTCGCCCGAACGTCTCCTACCTTGTCAGGGCCCGCATTGCCTTGTCGAGGCCTTCGAGCGTCAGCGGGAACATCCTCTGCTCCATCACTTCGCGTAGCAGGCCGACGGAAGCGGTATAATCCCAGTACCGCTCCTGAACGGGATTGAGCCAGACCGACTTCTGCCACTGCTGGCGCGCCCGCTTCATCCAGACGGCGCCGGCTTCTTCGTTCCAGTGCTCGACGGAGCCGCCCGGCATGGTGATCTCATACGGGCTCATCGTCGCATCGCCGACGAAGATGGCGCGCCAGTCGCCGGGGTATTTGTGCAGCAGATCCCACGTCGGGATACGCTCGGTGTGCCGGCGACGATTGTCCTTCCAGACGCCTTCGTAGAGGCAGTTGTGGAAGTAGAAGAACTCAAGGTTCTTGAACTCGGTCTTGGCCGCCGAGAACAGCTCCTCGACCAGCTTGATGTGACCGTCCATCGACCCGCCGATGTCGAGGAACAGCAGCACCTTGATCGTATTGCGCCGCTCCGGCCGCATCTGAATGTCCAGCCAGCCCTGGCGCGCCGTGCCGTCGATGGTGCCGTCGATATCCAGCTCGTCCGGCGCGCCCTGTCGGGCGAAACGGCGCAGACGACGCAGCGCAACCTTGATGTTGCGGGTGCCCAGTTCGACGGTGTCGTCCAGGTTCTTGAACTCGCGCCTTTCCCACACCTTGACCGCCCGGCCATGCTTGCCCGGACCGCCGATACGAACGCCTTCGGGGTTGTAGCCGCCGTGTCCGAAGGGGCTTGTCCCGCCCGTGCCGATCCATTTCGAGCCGCCGGAGTGACGCTTCTTCTGCTCTTCCAGACGCTGCTTCAGCGTCACCATCAGCTTGTCGAATCCGCCCAGCGCCTCGATCTGGGCCTTCTCCTCGTCGGTCAGATATTTTTCGTTCAGCAGACGCAACCAGTCTTCGGGAATGTCGGTGGTCAGATCCTCGCCCGTCCCGACCGACTCGACGCCCCTGAACACCGTCCCGAACACCTGATCGAACCGATCATAGTGTTTCTCGTCCTTGACCAGGACCGCGCGCGACAGGTGATAGAAGGCCTCAACCTCGCGCCCCGCCACGTCGCGGTCCATGGCCTCCATCAGATGGAGCCATTCCTTCATCGACACCGGAACCTTGGCGTCGCGCAGCGCGGTGAAGAAGGGCAGGAGCATGAGAGGGATGTGAACCCGGATCAGTCGCGCCGCAAGATGAACTCGCGGTCGCGCCAGGCGCCGACGGGATAGTCGTATTCTCCCGCCTTCTCGAAGCCGTAGGCGGCGTAGAGGCGCTGAGCCTTGTCGTTGCCGCTCCAGACGCCGATCCACAACGGTCCGTCCGTGTGGGTTTCCATCCAGTCCAGAGATAGCTTCAGCAGTCTGGTTCCAAGGCCCAGACCTTGCGCCGCCTGGGACACATAGAGCCGGCGCAGTTCCATGTGCGACGGTCTGGCCTCGGGGTGGGGCAGGCCATTGGGGCCGGCGTTGGCGAAGGCCAGCAGTTCTCCGTCGCGGTCGGCCACCCACCAGGCGCAGTCGGGCTCCGCCAACTTCTTCAGCGTCGGTTCCAGATCGAAACTGGCGTCCAGAAACGCGTTCAGGTCGGCTTTCGGGTAGGGGATGCCGAACCCCTCGACGAAGGTGTCGATAAATGTCTGGCGCCCCAGGGCGCCCAGGGCGGCGGCGTCTTGGGGGCGGGAAGGGCGGATCACGATCTCGGTCATGCGTCGGCTCTAGCGCGCGCCTTGGCGCGCGTCACGGGCGACAAGTCCGAAAGCCCAGCGTATCGTCGTTCCAATGTCCCTGCCGATCTTCACCCATCCGTCCATGCTGTCCCACGCGCCGGGCGCGGGCCATCCCGAAAGTCCCGAGCGGCTGAAGGCGGTGCTGGATGCTCTGGACGACGCAGGCCTGGCCCGCGACCGGCGCGCCGCGACCCAGGCCGAGGTTGCGGATCTGGAGCGGGTGCATCCCGCCGCCTATGTCGCACGCCTGCTGGACGCCTCGCCGGTCGCCGGCATGGTTCAGCTGGATGCCGACACCGTCCTGTCACCCGGCAGCGTGCCGGCGGCGCGGCTGGCGGCGGGGGCGGCGATCAATGCGGTAAGGGCCGTGGCGCGGGGCGAGATGGACCGCGCCTTCGCCGCCGTGCGCCCGCCGGGCCACCACGCCGAGCCGGACCGCGCGATGGGGTTCTGCCTGTTCTCCTCCGTCGCCGTCTCGGCGCGTGTGGCTCAATCCGAAGGGATGGCGCGGGTGGCGGTGGTCGATTTCGACGTTCACCACGGCAATGGCACCGAGGCCGCGTTTGAGGACGACGACAGTCTCTCCCTGGCCTCCATCCATCAGATGCCGCTCTATCCCGGCACGGGCGCGGCGTCCGAGACGGGCGTCGGCAATATCGTCAACGCGCCTGTCGCGCCCCATGCGGCGCGCGAGAACTGGCGCGCCACCTTCGCCGGCGGGTTGATGCCGGCGCTGGAATCGTTCCGGCCGGACCTGATCCTGATCTCGGCCGGTTTCGACGCCCACCGGCGCGATCCATTGGCGCATCAGTCGCTGGAGGCCGAGGATTTCGCCTGGGCGACGCGTGCGATTCTGGAGGTCGCGCGTCGGACCTGTTCGGGCAAGGTTGTGTCGGCGCTTGAGGGCGGTTACGACCTTGAAGGACTAGGCCGCTCTGCGGCCGCCCACGTCGCTGCGCTCGGGGAGGACTGAGGACGCTTAACGCCTTGAAACCAAAGGCCCGTCCGTTTGTCATGTCAGCCCCCGCCCTGTCCCTCGATTCGACCGAACCGTCCGTGTCCCCGCCTGACGCTTTGCCATCCGTCGGCGCGCTTGTCGCTGTCCGTCCCGGCGCCATCATCCTGACGCGTCACGGCGAGCCGGCCTTGTCGCGCAAATGTCTGATCTCTGCCCGCCAATACGGCGACTGGTGGGCGAAGTATGAGATCGGCGGCCTGCTGGCCGGTCAGACCCCGCCGCCCGAACTGGTTGCGGCGGCGCAGGGCGCTGGGGCCATCTACGCCTCGACCCGTCAGCGCGCCCAGGAAACCGCCGCTGCGGTCGCCGCAGGACGCGAGGTCATGGCCGACGTCATGTTCATCGAGGCGCCTCTGCCGCCGCCGCCGATTCCGGAATGGATCAAGCTGTCGCCCAAATGGTGGGGCGTGGTGTCGCGCTTCTGGTGGCACGCGTTCGATCACCACGGCGGCCAGGAAACCCGCGCCCAGGCCGAGGCGCGGGCCGATCAGGCGGCGCAAAAGCTGATTGCGCGGGCCGAGAGCGGTCAGGACGTGCTGGTCTTCGCCCATGGCTATTTCAACCATATGGTCGGGCGCGCGCTGAAGGCCGACGGCTGGAAGCTGGTTCAGAACCAGGGCTTCAAATACTGGTCGCAGCGGCGCTACGAGAAACGATAGCCGCTTCTGACGTTGATGCGCCCCGCGCTCGCCTCTAGGGTCCGCGCCATGACCGATACCGCCGCCGCCATCCCCGCCGATCTCAGCTTCGAAGACGCCCTGAAGCGCCTTGAGACCATCGTGTCTCGCCTGGAATCCGGCCAGGCGCCGCTGGAGGAATCGATCGCCCTCTACGAAGAGGGCGCCAAGCTGAAGGCGCATTGCGAGGCGCGGCTGAAGGCGGCGCAGCTGCGTGTGGAGAAGATCGTGGTCGGCCCCGACGGCCAGGCCGAGGGCGTCGAGGCGGCGTCGTTCGAATGATCCCTGTGTCGCCTTCGAGCCTGGTCTGGAGCCGGTTTTCGTGAACCGCGTCATCGCCGCGAACTCGCCGGAACAGGCGGTGATAGATCGCGTGGCTGAGGTCGCCGATCTGGTCACGGTCGCGCTGGATGAACTGCTGCCGCGCGCCGAGGGCCCGGAATCCCGCCTGACCGAGGCGATGCGCTATGCGGCGCTGGGTCCCGGCAAACGCTTGCGGCCGTTCTTCGCGTTGGAGGCCGCACGCCTGTTCGACATTGATGGGCGATCGGTATTGCGCGCCGCTTGTGCGCTGGAATGCGTGCACGCCTACAGCCTGGTTCACGACGATCTTCCGTGCATGGACGACGACGACGTGCGCCGGGGCCGGCCGACCGTACACCGGGCCTATGACGAGGCGACGGCGGTGCTGGCCGGCGATGCGCTGCAGACGGCCGCCTTCGAC